>NZ_JANPLS010000433.1:0-1862 GCF_031422475.1 Chamaesiphon sp. VAR_48_metabat_403 | reverse complement strand
GGTTGTCAAGATTAAAAGCAATTAATTTCGATCGAATAAATGGTAATTTCATACTAAGAAACAACCACATTCATCTAAAAACCGATTGCTTTAGACATTGACAAATTCATTCCCAAAGGGGATGAATCAGCCCTGCCTTTTCAAGGGGGTTAAGATCGAATTCTAGAATTCAAAGTCTAATCGAATTGTGGATACACGGTAGACTTTATAAGGGAGGTTGGGGGGTAAGCCCATCGAATTGTGCGGTTGCTGATGCTAAGTGTTTAATTAAAGTAGCTTGAGGTAATGGCCCAATAATGTGCTGCCAGGGTAGAATTTGACTGGTATCCCAAGTTTGATGGACGTAGAAATCTAGTCCGGGAATTTGCCCGCGCAGCTCTTTAAATGCCCGCCGAAAACTACCGATCGAATCTCCATAATTGCGAGTGAGTTCGAGTAGATGAGATAACCTGCGATCGCCTCTAGAAATTATTGCTTGAATTACCGACCAATTATAACTTTCAGGACGAAATTCGATCCCATTTGGTGTGAGTTGCTTTTGCAGTAATTTTAATCTTTTATCGGCTGCTTTATTCACGCCAAACCACTGAAACGGCGTGTGTGCTTTGGGCACGAAGGTACTGCAACCAAACGTTAAACGCAAGCCTGGAACGGCTTTTTTGAGCGATCGCAGCATTGCAACGGTTTCGTCGATATCGTTATTCTCTTCACCAGGCACTCCCGCCATTCCATAGAGTTTTAATCCCTTTAAACCACCTGCTTTCGCATTTGCCGCAGCCTGAAATATTTCATCTGTTTCTAGCTTCTTATTAACTATTTTTCGCATCCGCTCCGAGCCGCTTTCAACGGCGATCGTCAGCGATTTGCTATCCCGTTTCGATAGAATTTCAGCTAATCGAACTGTAACGGTATTAGTCCGCACCGAAGATACACTCAACCGGATATCATCATATTTAGGCTGCATCAGATGTTCTAGTAATGCCGGGAATTCTGGATGTTGAGTTACAGATGCACCGAGCAACCCCAGCCGATTGGTGACTTCTAATCCCTTGTCGATCGCCGGAATTAATGATTCTTCGACACTAGCGACCCGAAATGGTAAAGTCAGATAGCTTGCCAAACAAAAGCGACACATTTCTGGACAGCTTCTGACAACTTCGACCATAAAAATACTTTCCCAAGCAGCTTTTTCGGTCACCACGCTAGAAACAGAAAGAGTATTGCCGCGATAGGTTTGTTTGGTAATAGTTGCGGGTAAATTACTATCGATCGGGACGATACTTGCAATTAAATTTTCATCATATTCAACAGTATACAAACTGGGAATATAAATTCCAGGTACTCGCGCTAAATGCTTGAGTTTGGTAAGACGATCGGCTGTCCGAACTTCTTGATAAGTCGTAATAAAATTACCTAGCAAATCTTCCCCATCGCCGACGAGAACAACATCAAAAAAGTCCGCAAAAGGTTCGGGATTTGCACTCAGAACTGGCCCACCTCCGAAAATTAGCGGATCGTTATCGCCGCGATCGCTACTCCGTAACGGAATTTCTAACAACTCTAATAAATTGAGAATATTAACGTAATCTAATTCCCAAGATAGCGAAAAACCGACCAATTCAGGCGATCGCGGTAATGACTCGCGGACATCTGTAAACAACCGATAAATATCCACATCCGATCGCATCGCTAAAGTCGCCCACACCACCTGATAACCTAAACTAGTAATCCCAACGGTATAAGTATTCGGAAACGCAAAGATCGTCGGAATTGCATCTCGATCTGGCGACGCAGGAGTGAATAAGAGGTGTTCGGAGTCGAAGTTCACAGGTGGGGGGTGTGTGGGGGACGGGGAGACGGGG
>NZ_JANPLS010000432.1:0-28954 GCF_031422475.1 Chamaesiphon sp. VAR_48_metabat_403 | reverse complement strand
AGTGGAGTAGGGAGAGATTGACGTTACCTTTGGTGCCGTCGTAGCCCAGGCGAGTCATATTCGTACCCGTAACATTGCTATTGAGTGGGGTAGAGTTTCCAGTCTCTAATCTGACTTTAAATCGATCGTTGGTAGTGAATTTGGTTTCGATATTTAGTCGGAATCGGTTGTCGAATACTACTTGACTATTGGCTCGATTAGTTGTTGGGGTTACGCCGCCATAACCTGCGGTGCCGAATAAGACTTCGCCGGATATTTTTATTTTTGATTCGATTGGCAGGATTGGTTGGGCTTGAAGTGATGAGGGGTTTAGAAGTATGGGGATGGTTGTGAGAATTAGGATGCAATATTTAAGGTGTCTCGCGATCGGTAATTCGAGTCTGGTGAAGCTAAGATCGATCGAGATGTATTTTTGGATCTTTCTGAAATCTGTCTTACCCATTTATCTTGCCAGTAGAATTGGATCTATTGGTTTAGTTATTGGGTGAATGTCTGAAATATATATAAAAAAATCCCTAGTTTTACTAGGGATATAGAGAATTATCTTCTCATCTGTAGATTAGGATTTGCAAATTAATTTTAGTTTAGTTTTTTTTCTAAAATGAGTTCAAATTTGCAAGGATTATTTTCGTTACATTTTAATTCCACGATTGATGGTGTAACATACCTATCTCCTTGTCCATTAAACTTAATCGGCCCGCTAGATCCAGGGATAGAAAAATTATCAGCGTGTAGTATTTGTTTTAAACCTTCACTTGTACCATTACTCCGATCTAAGCCGTATGCTATTGCCATCACTGCGTCGTAAGCCATCATATCTCGCCATGTAGGTTCATATTTATCAGCATATGTTGCCTTGAATTTTTTTGTGAAATTCTTCGCCAGTTCTAAATTCCCAAGTCTGGGAGTCACAATTTTTATTGTATTAAAAGATGAAAAATTGTTACGAGTATATTGTGCATCTAATCCATGATTTCCATATAAGCTTAGATTATTATCTCTGGCTGCTTGAGCAAGTTCTTGTGCTCCTGTTCGCTGATAATTTTCATTTAAGTGAAAATAGAGTACCAAAGCATCAGCTTTTAGATTGTTTTTCATCTCTTGAATGATTTTGTCAAGTTGCGATTTCGTAGATTGTTCTGATACTACGCATTCTTTGTCTAATACCTTTCCTCCTAATTTTTTTATTTCTGTGGTGAGTGCTGTTTTAAAAGCAGTAGCAGCCTTTAAAGGTGTATAACAAAAACCTATTTTTCTTTTCTTATCAGTTTGTACGATGCGCTTTGCTAAAGTTTCTGCCATTAAATTACTTTTTGGAACTGTTCTAAAGATAAAATTCTTTCCTTGAGTTAGTTCGGTTACACTACTAGCAGGCGATACCATTACTAAATGGGATTGTTCATAAATAGGAGCAGCTTTTAAAGAAGCATCACTTTCAAAATGACCGACGACGGCTGGATATTTAGATTTTTCACTCACTATTTTTTTTGCTACTAGTTCAGCAATCTTCTCATCATTATTATCTAGTATAACTCTGAATTTTATTTTCAGATGTTGTCTGGGCGTACCATTTTTGTTAATTTCAGTTTGAGCAACTACTGCGCCACGAGGTGCTTCACGCGCAGTACTAGAACCTTTCTCATCAGAACTAATTAAAGGAAGAGTAATTACTTTGTCTTGAGAAAGTGTATTCAATTTTAATTCTAAATCAACGTTTGCATTATTAATAGTCCAAATAGGCTCAGGATCGTCAAACTTGTATTTCTTCAAATCTTTAGCCTTGTCAATTGCACCTCGTAGATCGCCAGTACTGAAAGATTGAGCTATATTTTTTTTATCATTCAGATAAGATTCATAACTTTCTGATTGATAGTCGTTTTTAAACAAAACTCGATCGCCAATACTTTCTTGTACCACTGGAACTGTAATATTTGGTGGTAGTGATGGCGGGTTAATACTATGCAGCACCCATACAAAAATCAATCCTATTATTAGAAGTCCGAACAGTTTCATCCACTTAGGTAATTGAGTAAATGATGTAACTATATTCGATAATTGGTTCCACAGTTGCTGCCAGATGCCTATTGGAGCTGGCGGAAGGTCATTTTTTGGAAAAGGTATATAATCTGGAGCTTCTCTGTTTTGAACAATGATGGGCATCCAGGAAGCACAAATATATTTTTCTTCCAATTCTCTAAGTTCATTTCTAGCGATCGATACCGCTCTAGTCAAAGAATTTCCTGCTGCCAAATTCAGTAAACAATACTCGATAAATTTGACAGCTACATCATTATGAATTGGCTCGCGCATGACTACAATATAGGGCACTCCCATTCTAGAGAGTCTTGATGCTATTCCCAGTCCCGAACAAGAATTGAGTAGAATCATGGTCAGTCCATTTCTGATTGCTTCTCTCAGTTCTCGCTCTATTTCGTCAATAGATATAATTGTGGTTTGATTGATTTTAATTCGACCATTATTACTAGATTCATCGCTGTCACTATGTCCAGCAAAAAACAACACATCACAGCCCTTGCTAATCTCACGGCGCAGCCTATGAAGATCTGGTTGTTGCAGTGGCGGCTGCACTAAATCAGCGATATTTTGTAGGTGGGTTTCTAGTGCTTCCCAATCAGGTCGTAGGTCGATATTATTTTCCTCACTACCGAGGATTCCGAGTATCCGTAGTCGCTTGTTTTGGATAAAATTGGCTCTAAATGCATTTCTACTTAACACGATTTCTGCATTGGGAAATTCTTGATTCAACCAACCCCATTTATGCCAAGGTAGCCGTTGGAGTATGACATTGTAGGGAGCATCGAGGATAAAAATTGGCTCGGAAGCAATCGGAATTTCACGAGCGATACTTGTTTGGATATTTTCCAAATCTGCATGTCTCAGCCAAGTTTGGAAGTTCCTTTCCAACTCTATAGATGTATTGATACAAGAAGCTCTAATTGCTTCAATCCCATCACCGTGTACAATTTCTCTACTGCCCCATATAGATCTTCTACCCCAATTGGCATAAAGAACAGGATCGCTATCCTGAATGGGATCGTCATCCTGAACGGGAAAGATTCGCTCGTAAAGCTCGGTAATCTTTGTGTTGGCTGGTAATCGTCCTGACGGGGTAACAATGATTTCGCAATTATTTCTAATTTCAGCTTCGATTTCATATCCTGTCTCAAAGCTACCACCAATAATCCTGAAGACGATGCTGTATGCCATAGGAACTAGACCTGGAATTGTTTGGTTAGTTGGTTATTGTTGAGTGTTACACAAATACTGAAGAGGTCATCAAAATCTGCATCAAAAATTAATTGAAGACATTGATACTTACTATCTTGGGCTATTATCTCGCGAGATATGTCACCTTCTTTACCCAATAGACTAAGTTTGATGCCAGAGGGTAATGTTGTGGTATTTTCTCGGTCATTGGGACTCAAGCGAATTAAAATACCTAATTTATCTGATTTATTTGAAATTATCGACACTAATAAAGACAGTTGCTCTCCTCGGAAAAATAAACCTAGATCCATTAATTTGTAGATTGGTAAGGCTGGATGATCTGGATCTAATTTCCATAAATATTCAATCGCTTCCCATCGATCATTTTGACTAGATGTATTGTGAATAAGACTAACTAACTCTTCAGTATTTTTGCCTGTACTGCGATACATTAAGTTTACTTGTGGACAAATTGTCAACTCTTTAACTCGATCGATAGAGCGAGATCCAGATTGCATTTGAGGTGTTTTAAAAAACTCAGAGATCGACTTCCACTCTTGGTAAATTTCCGCAGCTCGATCGTCAAACCAATCACTTAAATTAGTCAGGCGATTCTCGACACTTGCTGCAACTTTTACTGGTGCGGAAACAATCGCAGGACTTAGATACATGTCTAACCATTGACGATCGTTTAAAATCCCTGCCCATTCTTCAAAAACTAAATCTAATCGAGGCAAAAACCCCGATGATAAGTGTTGACGAAAATTATTAATTACTCCTTGGGCAATATTAGGTAATAATTGATATTTGGGAATTGTCGCTCGTTCTGGCAACATGTCACCACTAGCTTGAAGATCGCAGATCAACCAGAGATTATCTAAATTGTCACTTAGGTATTGACCATTGACTGAGTAAGTGCGAAAAATAGGATCGTACTCTCCCTGCTCTTTGACATTTTTGTGAGAGACAAACCCCCATAAATGTAAGAATTCACCCTCTAAATCCACCTGAATCGGTACATAATAATCTGCAAACCATGTTGACAAATCGACCCACTCTTGCTGAATTTCAAACTCTTCAAAGTTTAGATCTTCACTGGGAATAAAGGCGATGCGGACACCTTCAACAGCATAAACAAATCCAATAATAGAATGCCTGCTAAAAAATTGGATATTGAAGTTACTAGGAAAAACTAACTCGACATTCAAACCTAGATTATCTTCAAGATATTTCTTGACATGAGATTGACAGATCAGATTGATTTCTCCAGAGTTGAAGTTAGTTCTTACCTCACTATGAGTAAGAGATATACAGACATGTTCTGGATAAAGTGCTTGGACGGTCATGATTGAATTATTATTCATTTGATTAGTATTGAACTCAACTATATATTACTTGGGGCGAGGGTTTAAGATTTATGCCTGTTAACTATGATATATCTTGAAACTTAAAAAAAAGCTTTAATATTGTTCTCATAGCATCGAGCGATTTTTCGTTTATCTTCCCTTGCATTTCATCAGGATGTTCTATCGATATATGAATTTGTTTTAGTATCTTTTTCTCTATCTTTCTAAGAATTTTACTAATATTACCTTGGTCTTTATTGACTTTTGGAACTATTTGTTCCTGTTTTAATCCATCGCGATAAGTTAGTATTATGATATCGAGATCGGTTGGGTTAAGCTGTAAAATTTCCTTTTTGACGATCGGGAATAGACATCCGTAAGATTTCATCATTTCATTTAATTCTTCCGCACTACTTGCATCATCAGTAGTATAGGGAAGATTTTCCATCGGCGGGGGATCGATATCTTTTATCTTAATGACAGTCGATTGACGAAGATAGTTAGCAATAAATGTATAATCTTCCTTTATTTCTGCGATTGATAATTCTTGTAGTTTGTATGCTAATAGATTTATGATTCTCTGGCACTTATTACAAAAATTAGTCCAATGACTTTCTTCCAATTTATTGATACTCAGATCTAATTGCTTGAGATATTTTTTTAGAATTGCTCTTGCAATATTTTTTAGCCACACGGGATTATCAGACACCTTTCCATTAATTATCCTTTTGATATCAGCCAAAGATAATTGAGACAATTCTTCCAGGCTGTTCGATAGATTCTCGTATTCTTGTTGAATATTAGTTTGAATGTTAATCCAGTCACTATCCTTCAATAGATCGACACGTTTGTCGTAGTTTTTCAGAACACTCGCTACGATTATATATATTTCCACCCGATCGGACGAGCCATTAGGATCGAGAACCTTTCTAATCTGGGATATCGATGAGTAAGAATTATTAATTACTCCTAAATCGCTCAATCCAAAATATATTTCTCCTCTGCGGATTTCGCCATACACGAAATTACGTAATGTTCGATAAGTGTATCTTTCGATCTTATTTAATAGAGCGTATAAATTGCTTTCATAGTTTGGATTAAAATTCTTAAATAATCTTAGTGGATCGAACAAACCAGAAATCTCTAAGAGATTTAATGTTAGATCTGTTTGCAAGTATGGTGGTAATCGATGCCAAAGATTACACGTTAATCTTACTGACGTATAGTGAATAAAATTACTCCATAAAGGGTAATTTCTATCGGTAGATAAAGATTCTTTGTGTAAAATTTTGTATAATTCATTACATTGCTTCAGCGTGACATACTCTGATAATAGCAACAGGTAAAGTATTAAATAGTCTCGTAAAAAGCGTAGAACAAATGCTCGATACAACTCTTTGACTACCAGATCGGTTAGCTCTGGTGATAAAGCTAACTGATTACAGATAGTACGATCTACTGTGGATAAAGTGCGTTCGTCATTGGGTAGCTCAAATCCAGGCAAATAGAACTGACCGATTGCAGCTAAATACACGATCGCCTTACGGTTCAATTGCCAGTTCTGAAAGTTGTTCGGACTAGAAGTTCTAATATTTCCAGTAAAGACGGCATAAAAGGCAGTTAAAAGACTTCTGCTAGCATACATAGTATTATGCGGATTATTTGAACTTGGGCAACTATTTGGATCTTGGAAAAGATTTCATAAATAATGTCAGAAATCCGAGAAAATTCCGATCGATTGAGTCTGAAGCAGTAGACTCATGGGTTTGCCGGATCGATCGACACAGCCCACTGCTTCAGATTTAGATGATATCGATCGAAAATAAATTGTTATCTCGATCTGGACTATGTTGACGAAAAAGGACAAACATCTGTAGACGATCTAGAATTATGTCCCTATTCAGTAGCGGCAAAAGATATACCCAAAGTGTTCAAGTACTGGATAGCCAATTGATAGAATTCATCATTATCCTCTGCATAAAATAAGATCGCAGCAGCCTTGAGAGCCAAAATCCCTTCTTCCGTCTTTCCCAATAGCGTCCCAACCCCCATGTAGGCGAATGGATTTTTTTTGTCTGTCTTAATAGCTTCTATATAATAATACAAAGCTTGCTTGAAATGACGCTGTTTCTGAGTTTTTTGATACATTTTTTGTGCGTTAACACCTAAGTGTACATAGCGCATCGATTGTTCGCGATCGACGCTAGTATCTTCATCAGAAGTATCTACTTCAGATAGCAAAACCGGATCTTTGATGCGTAAGTTAATCTTGTTAGCGTTGCTAGTCGAAGTAGTAGCTTGGAGAATCGATCGATCGGTTTGGGCAGCATTAGCAAAATCGACAAACCCGATCGACAGTGCAATTAAAGGAGCAAAGTAAATTACGGCAAACTTGGAAATGTTTTGGTAGCTCATAGATATACCTAATAAATGTCAGAGTATCAACCCCTGTGCATATTAGATTGGAAAGAATTTCTTAATAAAATTCATCCATGCGCCAAATTCAGCGATTTATCGTAATAGAGAGTTACAAAAACTGTCAAAGCAATATTTTATACCTCTCTGCTTGTGGATTTCGATGTTATACTTACGATCGAGAATATAATTAGTTCAGTGTCAATCAAATAATCGGTCAACATCCCCGACACGAAGATAGCTCAACCCCGCAAAAATTAAAAACTTTCGTGCTGCCTTTAGTTGCCGTTCATCCAAAATTTTATAGTGTTTTAATATATACATCGCTCGTAGAGACGCATCAATTTCAGTCAGTAATATAAGTATTCGACAGATAAATAAAGAGCAAATCGATATAGGTGTGAGAATGATAACTAAGACGATAATGAACAGAAAAATTGTATAAACAATTAAGGAGTTCAATACAGCAATACCCCACTTTAAAATTGTACCGATCGCCCGGACGAGATAATTTCGTTGGCGGAGCCTCTCAGAATGAGAATCGAGAGGTTGAGATTGGTTGAGATATTGTCGATCGAAATCTATTTCAGGATCTTGAATATATTCATTTTGAATTTGAGATTCCACACCAGATTTTGCAAGTGTTCTGAGAAACACAAGAATACGGCACATTAAAATCAAGTATTCACTAAAACGACCAAGATAGAGAATCGGAGTCTTTCCGATCAAACTAACAAGTCTTTTCTCAAATTGTGGTTGAAGCGCGTGCCCGACCTCATGTGCAGCGATCGTCACTGCGACAACTGTTTGAGAATAAGCAACATCTTCTGATAAACCAACTAGGTTTAAAAACAAGCTGTAGCAATTAATTTCATCTTCTGATATACAAACCTTGACATCTATTCTGTTAGATCTGCGCAGGATCGATCTGGCAAGATTGATACTAGTCATCCCAGTCTGATTACTTTCAAGCAGAGTGCTTTTTAAGGTAGGATTCGATCGAGGCATTAGATCGTCGAGCTTTCTCTCAAGCTCATGTGTAGACGTATCGTCGAATCTGCCGTCGGAGACATTGTGTATTGGCATCGATCGATTCTCCAGTTATATTTTTCCTGACGAAGCAATCTAATTGCTGTTGTCAGCCATAACTTTCTATTGGGGAGATTCGATCGATTTATTTAGATTCACACGAACAAAATTTCCCCAGAAGGTTTCTGTTAGTCTCAGTGTTAATCTGCTCGTGGTTATCGTTCGGTGGCTAATTTAATAACTAATTCTGCTGGAGTTAAAACTAATAATCCCAGCAAGATCGTATCAATCTTGCTTGACAGATGCTTATCCGGCTTAGAAAATCTGTGGGTAAGGCGGGGGAGATTGCGAACTAAAGAGCCGAACCCGGTGAAGATTAGCGGCGATTGGAGGGAAGCAGCATCGCCGATCGCCATGACTCGATCGAATGCTACCACCCGATCGCGACTAGTGACGGTAAGCTGGCTGGTAACGACCGTTTCTAGCCCCGATACATCCACCTGGCTAAATTCATAGGAATAATAAATCTTTTTAACCGCAGAGGCGCACCAGAACGCAGAGAAATAGGGAGATATATGCGATTCAGAGCTGCTACCCGCGAGATCGTCCGAGATGAACCGTCACCAATTATTGTATCGTACAGATAAACTCGATTGTCGATCGTAAATCCCATGCATTTAGTCTTGTATAGCAAAATTGGCTGCCACTTATGTGAAGGCTTGCAAGAGAAATTAGAACAAATTACCGATCTAGAGATCCAGCTCGAAATTCGCGAAATTACCACCAATCCCGACTGGTTCGATCGCTATCAGTACGAGATCCCAGTATTATGTTTACAAGTTGATGGCACCGAGCGACTCATCCCCCGCTTCTCCCCCCGCGCCAGCGTCTCTCAAGTGCAACAGATTTTACAGCAACTAGGGGATAGGGGATAGATTTTAGCGAAGATCTACCCACCCCGCCCTACGGGCACCCCTCCTGGGAGGGGATTTTCCCCATTCTTACTCCCTATCTCCGCGTCCCCCGTCTCCTCGTCCCCCACACACTCAATTTATGAAACTCCGCGAACTCTTAGCTCAGAGTCAGATCGAATATTCCAGCACCCATCCTAATTTAGACTTAGAAGTTACTGGCTTAAAAACTAACTCTCATGCTTGTACTGCGGGAGATTTATTTATTGGGATGCCTGGAACGCGCGTCGATGGGGGAGAATTTTGGCAAGGCGCAATCGCCGCTGGTGCAATTGGAGCCGTAATTTCACCCGCAGCCGCTACCGTACATCCCCCAAATTCGTCCGATTGTGTCGTTGTCGCCGCCGATATGGTGGCGGCTTGTGCGGCTTTGGCGGGTACCTTTTACGATCGACCCGCACATACGCTTAAAATGGTGGGTGTGACTGGTACCAACGGTAAAACCACTACCACCCACATTATCGAATATTTACTCGATCGAGCTACTGTTTCCACCGCCTTACTCGGTACCCTCTACACCCGTTGGCAAGGTTATCAAAAAACAGCAACTCACACTACCCCCTTTGCTGTCGATCTCCAGCAGCAGCTAGCTCAGGCTCTAGCGGCGGGGAGTCAAGTGGCCCTTATGGAGGTGAGTTCTCACGCTCTACATCAAGGTAGAGTCATGGGTTGTCCGTTCGAGGTAGGTGTATTTACCAATCTCACCCAAGATCACCTCGATTATCATGAAAATATGGAAAATTATTTTCAGGCAAAGGCACTATTATTTAGTCCTGAATACCTTACCGGACGCGCGATCGTCAATTTAGATGATGAGTATGGTAAAAGATTAATTAGTCAGATTCCCTCAGCACGAGTCTGGAGCTATAGTACCACCGATCCGACCGCCGATTTATGGACGAGCGAATTGGCATACCAACAAACCGGAGTCATAGGCAAACTCCATACACCCCAAGGCGAAATCAGCTTCAGATCGCCTCTAGTTGGCGACTACAACCTCGAAAACCTCTTAGCTGCGGTGGGGACTTGTTTGCACCTGGGCATGGCTCTGGACGCGATCGTCGCCGCAGTAGCCGACTTCCCTGGCGTACCGGGACGGATGGAACGAGTTCAAATCTCACCCCAACAAGATATCACCACGATCGTCGATTACGCCCATACCCCCGATAGTTTGGAAAGTCTACTAACTGCCGCACGTCCATTCATTCATGGTAAAGTAATTTGTGTATTTGGCTGTGGTGGCGATCGCGATCGCACAAAACGCCCCCAAATGGGTAAAATTGCCGCCGAACTAGCCGATTTGGTAGTAGTCACATCCGACAATCCCCGCACCGAAGATCCCGCCCAAATCCTCACAGATGTCGTCGCTGGAATCAGCCGCACGACTGGTGTTGAAGTGATTCCCGATCGCGCTCAAGCCATCGCCCATGCCATTGCCATCGCCCAAACTGGCGATGGTGTCTTAATTGCAGGCAAAGGACACGAAGATTATCAAATCCTCGGTACCGAAAAAATCCATTTCGACGATCGCGAACAGGCTAGAATTGCTCTCAACCAGAAGTTTGGAGGATAGGGGATAGGGAATAGGGAATAGGGAATAGGGAATAGGATTTGGAACTGCGTTCTTTAGTTTTTCTTCTCCCAGTCTCCCAGTCTCCTCGTCCCCCAGTCCCCCAGTCTCCCAGTCCCCCCGTCCCCTCGTCCCCCAGTCCCCTCGTCTGTTAATGGAAAAACCCACGCCGCCAGAACTCAGTTTAGGTGATTTAAAAGATGAGCTAATCGCCCATCTGATGCAAGAGCTGTGTACGCCATTAACTACGATTAAAACAGCCCTAAAGTTACTCGAATCGCCAGTTGTCAAACAACCGCAACGGCAAAGATATCTAAAAATGATTCGGAATGAATGCGATCGGCAAACTTCGCTAATTAGTGGTGCGACGAGACTGCTAGCACTCGATCGTAGCCCAGATCGGGCGGGAGTTAAACCCCTTCAACTATCCCAAATTATTCCGGGGATTGTGAGTACCTACCAACCATTAGCCGCCGAAAAAGGAGTCGGACTGGGTTATACTGTACCCGATAACTTACCGCCAGCAATTTGTGTCGAAACCTGGGTGCGGCAAATTGCGATCGATTTATTGCACAATGGTATTAAGTACACATCCGACGGCGGACAAGTTTTCGTCCAAGCTTCCGTCCAAGGTGACTACGTTCAATTAGAATTTCGCGATACTGGTATTGGTATTGCGCCGACAGAAATTCCCAAAATCTTCGATCGGTTTTACCGGGTTCGCACTTTACCCAACGAATATAGTAATGGTGCGGGGTTGGGACTAACGATCGTGCAAAATATTCTCCTCCGGTGTGGTGGCTCGATTTCAGTTGTCAGTCAAGTCGGTGTCGGCTCAAAGTTTCGGGTATTATTACCGACGAAGAGTTAGGACTTGGGATTAAATTAAGTTTCATGTAGATGGAGAATCTAAAAAGCCAGAGCCTGGAGTAATTGAACTTACCTATAGCAGTCCGATCTGACTTCGCAAGACACCAATAAAGATTACCGCAACGGGTTTGCCCGTCTGTGGATGGATGGGTTCGCGGATTTCGATTATCGAGAGTCCATTGGCGGTATAAAGTTCGATCCAGGTGGCTAGCGTCCGAAAATACCACGGCGCGGGATCGGTAAATTCATCGCTAAACCCATCCCAGGAAGATGCTCGCCAGCCATCTCGATAAGGTAGATCGCCACTAGCGATCGTCGGATGTAGAGTTTGCACGATAAATGTACCACGATCGGTCAGTAACGATGGCATCGATCGACATAAACCGTCCACAGATTCCTTGCCAATCAGTGAGAAATTAGCAACTACAATATCAAATTTTTTCGCTAACTTACCAGCGGCGATTTCTGCATAAGCCGCCAATTCAAATTCACCCACTCCCATCGTTTTAGCGATATCGATAAATGCAGGGATAATATCGGTACCAAGGACATTCATCCCCCGTTCTACTAATGCGCGCGTCAGCCAACCTTCACCGCAGCCCAGATCCAGCACTGTCTGACCATCACGACTGACGACAGCATCGACAATCGATCGATCGGTAATAAGATTGCGACTTTCGATTTGTCGTTCCTCAATTGCCACAATCCAAGGGGCAGCATTTTTGACCCAAGATTCGATAATTTTGCCGTCATTGTCTGGATCGATCTTCATCCTCTTTTCCCTATCCTAAATAATCGATCGCGAATTATATTTAGTTGTATTTTGTCAAGCTAACTTGCATTATTCCAGCGGTTATGACTGGGTTTATTCATAGGTCTTGAATTAGTTTTAGAATTTGCGATCGGTTTAGATGCTTTACTTGTTTTAAATTGCTTTTGAATGGACGCTTCGGGACTCGATTCAAGATCTGAATATTTCAGATCTTGAATTTCTAACTCTCGATCGTCTAAATAGCGTTCGATGCGATCGCGCACGAACGGTTCCGATCGGGATTTTAATAATTCATAAGCTGCATCGACAACTTGGTATTCTGGATTTTCCAAGTATTCAAGTACCAGAGGTAAGCCAGCATCGCCATAATTTATCGCATCTTGCAATGCTAAAATTATGACATGAATGTTTTCGCTATTCAATCGGGTTTTGATACCTTCAATGCCACCTAAAATGACGCTACCATTCGCGATCTGGGTTTGACTTCCCAACACGGCATCAAACTTTTGCGGTTGTTGGGTAAGCCATGCGTAATGAAAATTGAGATCGGACATCATCAGTTATCCCGTACAGATTTGTACTTATAAGTACGCAGCCACTGGTATTAGAGCTAAATCCACCGTCCGACAACTACGCGCACGGTACCGTCGTTTAATACTTCTTCAGCTTCAATGCTATAGCCTTGAGTTGCGGCTGTATGTAATAGCATTTGATGAGCATACTTTTGTTGAATTTCATTGACAAATTGAGTTTGGTTTAGCCCCACGCCCCAGAAATCAGCGATAATTTCATAATTATCGTCACCATCTTCTTCTTTAAGAAATCCGATGTCATAACCATTTTGACGACGAATCACGTATTCAGCATTAATTCGATCGCCTTGATAACCACGAACTTGGGTATTTACCTCAACTTTATGCCCTAAATCGGCTAATACAGTAGCAAGAATTTCAGAATTTTTGATTTGAACTTTAATAGTTGTAAAATGTGACATGAGTTAGTCTCCTAATTATTACTATTATAAATACTGTAATTAGTAAGTGGTGCAATTCAGGCTCATCCGATCGATGGTACTTTTATGTTACAAGAATTCGATCGATCCCACAAGACTCGACTCCTAATATCGTGCTGCAATTATGGAATAAATTTGAGATCGATCTCAGTGACGAGCCAAAGAATAAAGAACACAAGTAAAACTGTAACTAGTTCTGGAATGCCCAGAACCATCAAAACACTAGCAATAGCAAGTAATCCCAATATCAAAACAACGCTGTCCAGCATCGGACTAATTTCACCAATAAATCTTCCAGGTTTAAAAACAATCCATTGAGCAGGAGGGAAGAATCTAATGGCGAAGATCGTGAGAGTAGCGATAAGAGGACATCTCCAAGCTCCTTGTGTTTGAAAATCGAGCAAATAACTAAGTCCAAAATCACCAGTAAACAAAGACAAAACGATCGCAATACCAATAGGGATTATAACTTCTTCTCGAACCGGAAGTTCTTCCCGAATTGGTAGATCGCTAGCTAAAGCTGAAGGTATAAAGCCCTTATTTGTAATTATCGACATCATTTCACTCGCACTCACTGACGAATTAAAAACGATTGTAGCTGGATAATCTAGTCGAATATGCTTAATTATAATCCCTCGGTCGCTGTTTTCTTCTATGGCGATAATCTGCTCTGGTAAAAATGTATATCTCCAGAACAGTGGCTGGCGCAAGTAGAGTCTGTTTTCATCTGCGAATAAAAATGCTAAGTTAGTAGGCTCATCATTTCTAATACCAGATCCGATAGTTGAGAATTCACCTTGAATATCGGCTAATTCTGCTACCGATTGTCCTATTTTCATGTAAAACTCCGAGCGTTATATATCTGTCGATCTGGATATAGATCGCAACTAAAATTTATACGGCAAGAATACTTTTGTATTCAAATTGGTTTAGATAGTTTCTTTGTAAAATCGATCTAAAATCTGTCATTAGAATATTTGAATTAGACAGTCTGAAGTGTTCTTGGTTCGGGAATAGATTCACCTTCGGCTTGCCAAGCTTCTAAGTATATTTCAATTACTTCTTCACCATTATGAATAGCTTCATCGCGAGTTTTACCATGAGTACATGGCATCATCACCAGATCGGCAAACTCTGGAATTGTAATTAGGAAAAGTCGATCTTCCTCAGACCATTGAATCACCATACTATATCTATTCATCATTTTATCAACCCATTCGATCGATCGATAGTTCCAAATCGGGAAACGTTGGAGATACAATTAGCTCATTACTTCTAAATTGATGTAGATCGTATTCACCATCGACTAAATAATAAACTGAAATAGTCGGCTGTTTGGGATAGCCAATAAAGTTTCGTCCGCCTAATCCTAAATAATCGACGACCCAATATTCCTGAATTCCTAATGCTTGGTACGCAATCTGCTTAATTGCATAATCATCTTGCCAATTAGTCGAGACTACTTCAATGGCTAATTTTACCGAACTACCTTGCGTAATAATCGATTCAGTCTCCCATCGTTGCTCTTGGGCTAGCATTTCTCGATCCAAGACAATGACATCTGGCTCATAGCCTGACTTACCATCGATCGATTTGACGATCGATTCTCGCGGAATCAAGTATGATAAACCCAATCGGGTAACTTCTAGATATAGTTTGCCAGAGATCTCACCAGCTATTTCTGAATGTTTACCGCGTGGTTTGGGCATTTCGAGGATTTCTCCATCTCTAAGTTCGTAGCGATATTCCGATCGGGCTGGCAACCAGGAAATAAAATCATCAAAGCTAATTGTTTTAGACTCTACTAGTACCATGTTAATTTCCTTGACTCAGTATGGGAATAACTTCACCTCAATGTAATTTTAGCTTATCTCCATCGATCGCGATCTCGATTTACTGTCCTTGCATTTTGAGAACTACCGCAAAAGTCCGCAGCAGAATTTTGAAATCTAACATCAATGACTGATGTTTGCAGTAGTAGAGGTCGTAATTGAGCTTAATCCGGGCATCTTCTACAGTACTACCGTAACCGTAATTTACCTGCGCCCAGCCAGTCAATCCTGGTTTAACGGCTAATCTACGATCGAAGTTAGGAATTTGTTGTGCTAATTTATCGATTAACTGTTGGCGTTCGGGGCGAGGGCCAACCATGCTCATTTCACCTTTTAAGACGTTAATGACTTGCGGTAATTCATCGAGACGAGTTTTGCGAATAAAGTTACCAACTTTCGTAATCCGCGCATCGCCTTTAACGGCCCATTGAGCTTGACCGTTACGTTCGGCATTTCGTACCATCGATCGTAATTTGTAAATGGTGAATTTAGCACCATTCAAGCCAACTCTCTCTTGTTTATAAAAAATATTACCAGGGCTGTCGAACTTTATTGCGATCGCTACAAATGGGAGTACTACTACAAAAAATGCGGCAATAATTAATCCACAAATAATATCTAATCCTCTTTTGCCAATTCGCTCAAAACGGTTTAATTGGCGTTTGGAGGTTACTTTAGATAGTTCGTTGGAGTAGTACATAGCGGATTTTAAATTGCGTGCTTGAGTGTTTGCCTGTCTGCAATACACTCAATCTAACAAGCGCATTCCCACGAATTCATCGTCATAATGACTGATAGATTCTCAGCTATTTGAACCAATCGAAACTCGGTGGAAGTAAAATACTATTATTAATTTGCTGCTTCTACTTCGCATTATCCGTGCTTTACCCTGGCTGGGTAAAGGGGCCGCAACAGATCCGATCGTTATTAATAAGCTGAGAACTAATACTCCCGATATCGATCGTTTTAGATATTTTTACAATAGATTGACAAACGATCGTCCCAGAATTTTATTTAAAGGTGGAACTTCTCTTAGAAAAATTTCTCAATAGATAATCGATTAGCCATTGCTGCCGCTACGCGATCGGTAAAAGCAACGGCTCGAATTGTAACTTCCTTCACAATTACTCAGTGGGAGTTCTCGTCTTTTGAATCATCTCTTGGATTGTTTTGGTTTCGCCAATTTCATAAATAACGATCCTCTTGCAGAGGGGCTGTGCCAACGAATCATTCTCAATGGTAAAGATTTGCTTAACTGTCATATCTGCAAGCAGATTACCTTGCAAATCTCTGACAATTTGATGAACGGTAACGACATTGCGAAAGGTTCCGCAAGGTGCTTGACAGGCTGCTCGCCATGCTGCAAGCTATCGATTTAAGCAATCCTGGCTTTGAGTCTTTCAGGATGGAGGGGCAACATGGGTGAAATCGATCGATAATATAGATCTGATGTTTATTATGTCACTTGCTTATGCAACCGCCGCACGCCGCCAAGCTAGCTCACCAGATCGAGATTCATGGAGATACGATCGTCGATGACTATTTCTGGCTGCGCGATCGAGATAATCCGCAGGTGATGGAGTATCTCAACGCTGAGAACGATTACACAGAGCAAGTATTAGAGCCACATGCCGAACTGCGGGAGAGCTTATTTCAAGAGCTAAAAGCGCGAGTCAAGGAAGACGATCTCAGCGTACCCGTCAAAAAAGATGGTTATTACTATTACTCCAGAGTGGCGGCGGGTAAGCAATACGCCATTCATTGTCGCAAACATGGCGATCTAAATAGTCCTGAAGAAATCATCTTGGATGAAAATCTACTGGCGGAAGGGAAACCTTATTTTCAGCTCGGCACATTTAGCATCAGCCCCAACCATCAACTCTTGGCGTATGCCGAAGATACAGATGGCTCGGAGACATATACGCTGCGGATTAAAAATCTGGCAACAGGCGAGCTATTGCCAGAATCGATCGAGAATACTTACTACTCGCTGGAGTGGGTAAATGATAACCAGACTTTCTATTACACCGTTTTAGATGAGAACTTGCGCCCTTATCGGCTGTATCGGCATACATTAGGCGAGTCGATAGACCGAGATGAACTAATCTATGAAGAACAGGATTCACAGTTTTTTGTCGGTTGTGACAAGTCCCGCGACGATCGATATATCTTCCTGACAACTGGCGGTAAGATTACCAGCGAACAATATTTTGTTTCAGCCGACGATCCGCAGGGTACGTTTTCGATCGTCGAACCCCGCCAGAAAGGGCATGAATACAGCGTTAGCCATCACGAAGGCTATTTTTACATTCTCACCAATGACAACGCCCAGAACTTCCGCATCATGCGGACGCTGGTATCGCAGCCACAGCAACAGTATTGGGAAGAATATATTGCCCACGATCCCGATCGATTAATTGAAGGAATCGATGAATTTAAAGATTACCTGATTATTAGCGAACGCTATCAAGGTTTAGGACAATTACGGGCGATTGAATTTCACAATCAAGCATCACATTATCTGGAGTTCGACGATCCTACTTATCTAGTATTTGGTGCGGCTAATTGGGAATACGATACCCAGAAATTCCGGTTTGGTTATACCTCTCTAGTCTCGCCGATGACGGTATTTGAGTACGATCTGCGATCGCGATCGAAGACAATTCTCAAGCAAAATGAGATTCCAGGTGGTTACGATCCGAATCAGTATCATTCAGAGCGAATTTTTGCCCGCTCTCATGATGGGGTGGAAGTGCCGATCTCGATCGTTTATCGCCAAGATTTTAAGCGCGATGGTACGCAGCCGCTCTATCTCTACGGCTATGGTTCCTATGGTGCCAGCCTAGATCCAGGCTTTTCCACCAATCGACTCAGTTTACTCGATCGCGGCTTTGTCTATGCGATCGCCCATATTCGAGGTGGTTCGGAGCTGGGGCGACACTGGTATGAGTCGGGCAAGTTCTTGCAGAAAAAGAACACCTTTCTGGATTTTGTGGCTTGTGCCGAACATCTGATTGCCGAAAAATATACCAGCGCGGGTAATATTGCGATCGCGGGTGGTAGTGCGGGTGGGTTGCTAGTCGGTGCGACGATTAATCTCAAACCCGAACTATTCAAGGCAGCGATCGCGCAAGTACCATTTGTGGATGTGCTGAATACGATGCTGGATGCCGACTTGCCCCTGACGCAGTTGGAGTACGACGAGTGGGGTAATCCCGCCGATGAGGAGTATTACCGCTATATCCGTTCTTATTCGCCTTACGATAATGTCGAGGCGAAAGCTTACCCACATCTATTGATTACGGCGGGATTGAACGATCCGCGTGTGACTTATTGGGAGCCTGCCAAGTGGACGGCAAAATTGCGATCGCTCAAAACCGATGATAATTTACTCCTACTCAAAACCAATCTAGATTCTGGACATGGCGGCGCGTCGGGACGTTATGAATATCTCAAAGATATCGCATTGGAATATACTTTTTTGCTAACTGTGTTCGATCGGTAAGTTATCTACTCAAGAATGCTGAACTCGATCGTCGGTTACTACTATAAGCTTGTTGTCTGCCCCTTTACCATTACTTACTTCAACGATCTTACTCGGATCTTCATCGAACAGATATGGGCAAGCTGCTTTTAAATTATCTAAAAACTGTTCTGGCGCGATCGTTTCAAAGTGATTGGCAAATACTTTCTCAAATTCTTTAGGATCTAAGGGCATAGCTAAATATCATCCATTGTGAGTATACATAAATCTTCAATTAAGCGTGAATCCAAAATCGCAATTTGTATATGGGTAAGATCGTAAATTGCCGAGTTTGGTAAAATTCGATCGCCTTCTACAAATGCCGATCGAATTGAGGCAATCCGATAGTCGGAAGAACTATTAAATGTTTTCACCACATAATTGAAGAATGAGCAGTCTAGCCGTGATATCCATACGCCCAAAGAGTTTCACTCATTTTCTTGTAGTAGTGAATATTTTGATGACATCATCAGTCACCACCCAGTCCATGATATCTTCCTCGACTAATCCTGAGAGATCTAAGACTTGCTTCAGATTGTAGGCTGAAATATGTATCTCTGAGTCACTTGTTCTTGCGTTGCCTCTAATAGCAGAAACCATGAATCTCTGAAGTACTTGTGATTCCTCACGACAATTGATCAAGCTTTTTACAAGTTCAGACAAGAGCTTGTAAAAAGCTTCCTTTGGATCGGTTAGCAAAAGTAAAGATGTGAAACCGTCCAGCGCAGAAAAGTTGTCTGAATTCAACTCAAGTGCTCTAGGATACTCACGTTTTACCTGTTCCATATCGCCACTGCGATAATGGGTAATGCCAAGATATTTAAGATACGCACGTTTTACCTGTTCCATATCACCACTGCGATAGTGGGTAATACCAAGATATTGTCGAGTTATGGATAGTAAACGTATACCTTCTTGAGGAACAGGATAAGTGTGTCGATTATTGTCAAGCCATAGTGTCTCTTCCAAAACTGCTCTCGCATCATCGTTGCGTTCGCTGTGACAAAGAATCAGCGCAAACTGATTAAATACCTTTATGATGTCCTCACTATAAACTCCCCTAAGCAAGCGGCTTTGCCATCGCAATGTGAAAGCTAAGATATCAATATTAAAATGCTTTGTTGGAGTAGTAGGCAATTCTATATATTCTCCAGCACTTACCCTAGAAACACCTGAAATCAAAGTTTGAATAGCATTAAGGCAATATTTATATGGGAGCCAAGGTGTTTTAGGATATTGATTTAGTGATTCATGAAATTTATTTAGAGATAATATATAGGTAAACATTTTCTCTCTTTCTTCTGAGGTTATGCTAATCTGTACCTCAGTCATTTCTATTCTGCCAAATTGAATTTTAATCCCAACCGGAGAATAGAGACTAAAGGTTCCAACAACACAAATTTCCTCGAAGAAAAAATTGAATATATCAGGATTGCAGATGGGGGCGCACATAAAACGACGAACAATTTCAAACGCAGTGATTAAAAAATACGATGAATGTATTTGATTTACATCAAAGCCAGGAAATCTACAGTAATCTTCAGATTGAGCTGGCGGATCGTTTTTTAGAGTTTCTCGGTAGTTATTGGACTCGAAACAGAATGATTCTCCGCCTTTAGCCATTGTCACACGCGATGTCGATAGTCGGTGAACAGTTGAAACCTGACTTTCGCAGTAATATAGCAGTTTTAATATCTCTGGCAAGAAACCTGTGAGAACATGCGATTCACTGCTCGTTCCAGTTTTGAGTTGATAGAGATAGTTTAGAACGGAATGTAAATCCGCTGGAAATGTCAATATTGCAGCTTCATGAATCTCGCGATACGAGTTTAGGGGATGCGTTTTTTTGCTAATTAGCGCAGCATAAACCGCTCTTAACCCTGCCTTTGCGACGTGATTGCGACCATTCCTCTGCTCTATTGGGTCAATTGATGTCAGTTCAGCAATTCCTTCAGCAAATGTGCGAGTCGAAATCAGAAATAGTTCAATCGCTTCATATGTAGGAATCTCTTTACATTTACCCATTAAAAAAGCTTCATATTCATCAGGATAGATGGTTTTATGCGAAGCTAGCTCATAGCTTTTAAGAGTATCTTTCGCTAGTCCACCCCAAGTATCTAGTCGATTAAGTGTATATGGAAGATTACGTTTAACATAAGATATGTCAGGCAGCCCAATTAGATAGTGATCTTCCTTAGTTGCCCAGAGGACAATCGGATGCTGTGGATGCTCGCGATTAATCCGGTCTGCGATTTTACTCAGCTTATCTCGAAAGTCTTCAATCCGCTCATTGTAAAAGCGGTCATAATAAATCACCGAAACATCTAAATCGCTTGCCTCAGTTTTCTCATGGGTAATGCTGCCCATGACAATGATGGCAGCAACCGCATCGCCAAATTCTTCAAGAACCAGATGTTTCGCAATTTCAAGCTTCTCACTTATTACATCCATCAATCTTCGTACCTGTATAATTAAGCTGATTCAGTATTGCCATCACTGTGAAGTAACCTAAGCTGCACTATTATTATTTTTCGATCTCTCGACTAAAGTTGTAGGATGCTTGTACACAATTATAAAGTCCCACAAGTAAAGAAAGTAATCAGTATAAATACGGGAACAGAAATAATTGCCGCCGCTAACGTATAAACTGCATACCTGAAAATCTCGAATTTTATAAATGCGATTCCAGAATTGATAGTCACTTGAACTGCTAGATCCTTCGCCTCTTTTGAATAAGGCTGAGATACCGGACTATCTGATAAGTAAGTTTGATTCAATCGATCCAGCAATTCTTCTGCTTGGTACTTCTTTAAATGCCCATAGAAGTATAAATTATCTTCAGGCTTAGGCTGCTCGGACTGGGACAATCTAAGCCGTAAGATTTTCTCCAGATCGGTTTTCGGCAGAAAAGAGAGTATGCACAAGAATGCACAAACACAAAGCAATATAGTTGCAGAAATTAAGCCCCATCGTAACGAATTAAACAAATTTTGAGCTGAAACGAGAACTGTCAAGGTTGCTGTCATCCCTGCTCCTGCGAAAGCAAGTAAAACAGCATTCTTCGCTTCAGCAAATTTCAACCAGTCATTTACGTTCTGGAAAATGCTGAATAATTTGGCAGATAGACTATCCATACTAAACCAATGAATTGATTAATTGCCACTAATTTCGACGAGTGGTTCGCCTGACTGTAATAGATCCAACGCTTCTAACAGCTTAGAACTCAAGATTTCTTTTAAGCGATCGTTTGATGTATTCCCACATGTCAGTAAAATAATTTTCGGTGGTTGACCAAACCGATTAATCAGATCGACAAAATCGCTATCTTTGGTGATGAAAATAATATTTTGTGCCTTTGCCGCCTCAAAAATTTCAGCATCTTCAGCATCTCGCAGCCCTACATCTCGTAGAGCCAAGGCTGTGATCTCAAATGTAGCTGTTATCCAACTTGAAATAGCAGGGAAAGAGGTGTGCATCGATCCAAATCATCAGGCAACTACCAATACTGGGTGGTCTAATTTGCGCGAGGCGTAGAAAAGAGCCGCTTTTAAGTCATCTGCTTCTAAATCTGGCATTTCTGCCAAGATCTGCTCGGCATCAAGTCCAGCGACAAACAGATCCAAAATATCGGACACTCGAATTCTCATCCCGCGAATACAAGGACGACCGCTACATTGCTTGGGATTAATGGTGATTCTTGCAAGTAAATCTGACATTCGGCTTACCTGAATGGTGATATTGCTATTTTATCCTACTAGCTGAGTGAGATAAAATAACATCTGGTTGCGATCGATCCAATTCAGCTTAGGTTAGGGTGGAGAATATCTTAATCGAGTCTAAAGCCTCAAAGCTTTTCAAACCTGCATTAACTTAATATGTATACCCTCTATATCACCAACAAAAACTACTCCTCTTGGTCATTGCGCCCTTGGGTATTGATGCAAGAAAAAGCGATCACCTTCACCGAACAACTCATCCCTTTTCCCGAAAACTCAAGCTGGGAAACCTTCCACAGCTTTGCCCCCAATGGGAAAGTCCCCTGCCTCCACCATGACGATCTCATCGTCTGGGATTCCCTCGCCATCGCTGAATACCTCGCCGAGCAACATAGCGGGATCTGGCCTGTCGATCGAATTGCCCGTGCCTGGGCTAGATCTGTAACTGCGGAAATGCACTCCGGCTTCAATACCATCCGCCAAGAATGCGGCATGAATTGTGGTCTCCGCATCCAGCTTCACCAGATGACCCCAGCGTTACAAGCAGATCTGGATCGGCTCAACGAAATCTGGGCAGAAGGACTCGATCGATTTGGTGGCCCGTTCCTGACTGGCTCTGAATTTACCGCTGTCGATGCGTTCTTTTGTCCGATCGCGTTCCGCGCCCAAACCTACAATCTACCCCTACACGCTTCTTATATCCAGCAACTTCTTTCCCTCAAATCGATGCAGGCATGGGAAGCCGCTGCGCTCCAAGAAACTTGGCGAGATCCCGAACACGAGCGTGAAAATCTAGCGGCTGGGGTGGTACTGTTAGATCGTAGACAATCGATTCACTCCTAAGCATAAGCTAGCCTATATCGGTTCGATCTTTAAAGTACTATCGAGTGAAATTATTGACTCGAACTAACTACTGGATAGATTCTCAACCACCTACGAAGACTGGGTAAACAATCTCAAAATCGATCCCATTAATCATACATAAATAAGCACGATCGATAACTAGTATTATCGATCGTGCCTGTTCTATCTATTTACACAGGAAAGCTGATTCGCAGTTTTAGGCAAACACGAACTGGCTGGCATTACCAGGAGTCAAACTAGTAGATTGAATACCAGTTAGCACTGCCAAAGTTTGACCGCCAAAGTTAATCGAGGTATCGGCTCCAACTTGATTTAGAACCAAAGTTGTCGCGCTAATACCCAAACTCTTGGCACCCTGAATGCCGATAACATCGGTACCGATTTGGAAGTCTAGAATCGTATTCGCAGCACCTGGAATCTCCGCATTAGCAATCCAGAATTGGTCGGCACCTGCACCACCAGAGAGGAAGTTACCGCCACCAGTTCCGACAAATAACTTGTCGTTACCGTCGCCACCTAAAGCGCGACCGTTGGTTCCGAGGAACAGGGTGTCGTTACCAGCACCAGCGGAGATCCGGTAGTCTTTGGCATCGTTCGCCTCGAAAATATCGTCGCCAGCACTACCGAAAGCGCGATCGTTATTGCCGACATAGATAACGTCATTACCGCTACCGAGATCGATCCGGTTGTTACCGCCGTTAGCACCAGAAATCGGGACATCCACGCTGTCGTTACCAGAACCAGTAAAGACGTTATCGTTGAAACCGTCGAATCCTGGTGTGATACCAGCGATGAGATTATCAGCACCCGCAGTTCCCGCAACCAAGGTTGGGGCGACATTATTAGGGGTGACTTCAAATTGACTGACGATTTTGGGCTGACGGCTGGTAATTGCGTCGGGGTTGGCTTCGAGTTCGGCGCGGGTGTAAGGATCGATGCCGTAGGTGGTGACGGTGAGTTTTTGAGTTTGTTTGTCGATATTAAACTCAGTCCAACCGTAGACGTGGGTGGCAACATAATCGCCTTGGAGGAGCTTGGCGTTAATTAAGCCGTTGGCTTGGGAGAGGTTTTTGTCTAAGCCGAGCGGATCGTAACCTAATGGTTGCAGTCCGTTATCGACGACACCTTTGATGAAGGTGTCTTTTCCGGCGGTTGGGAGCGAGTCGTACAACGCTTTCTGTTGCGGTGTAATTACGCCCAGAGCCGCGCCTAATTGAGCTACAGTCTGGCCGAAAGGTTGGGAATACCCGACAGAACCCGTGGTGATTTCAAAGGCACTGGTGGCGATTTGGGCTTGACCTGGGGCATTTTGGTAAGTCAGGTTATTAACTAAGGTGCCGTGGATGTCGGCGGCGACGAAGACGACGTTCTCAATTTTGTTGTCGTTGACATATTTGAGGATTTCCGTCCGCTCGGCGGCATAACCTTCAAATCGATCGGCTGCTGCCAGTACGCCGATATTTTGGATCGGTTCTGGTACCATGATAAATTTCCAGGTCACGCCATCTTTCTGGGATTGGAGCAGATCCCGTTTGAGGTCGTCTACCTGTGGTTTGCCCAGCATCGTCCGTTTTGGATCGAATGCATCGACTAAGAATTTGCCGACTTGGGCTTGGTCGGCGAGGTTGGTGACATCGGGCAACTCTTTATCGCGGAAGGAACGCGCATCGAGGACGAAGGTGGCAGCATCGTTACCGAAGGTGTTGGCACGGTAAAGTTTGCGTTCGCCGTCGGTACGGGCATCGCCTGGGGTGTTGTAGGTGAGATCGCGAATCGGGTTGAATTCTTGGAAGGCTTGGAGGCCGTTTTCATACAGGGGCGAGTCATTAATTAACCCCGTTTTGGCACCGTACAAGGCTTGCTCGGCAGCAGTGGCGGTCGCCAAACTCTCGCCGCCTGCGAAGTCGTTGGTGACTTCGTGGTCGTCGATGGTTGCGAAGATGGACGTAGATGCGCGTAGGTCGCCCCACGTATTTTGACCAAAGCGGCTAGCGTAAACTTCCGCATTTTTGGCGCGGTACTCTGCCAAGGTGGTGACTTGGGATTTCTCGGTACCGTCAGGATTTTTGACGGCGGGGGAAGCTACGTCACCGTAGATGGTATCGCCGAGTTCGATAAAGAATTTGAGGTTGGCGGTGTCGGCATTACTAATCGCGGGATAAGGTGCGAGTTCGCCGCGCCAGTCGCCGGATACGCCGAATTTCAAGCCTGTCTGTTGACCCAATGCCGCCGCCGTGCTGAATTTACCGTTAGTTTTGGTGCCGTTGACATCGGTGACGCGGTAGAAGTAGCTAGTATTGGCACTCAAGCCAGTGACATCGACTTTGACTGGTTGTAAGGGGTTGGTAACTGTGGCGGTTTGGGTACCTGCGATCGAACTAAAATCAGCTTTGGTAGAGTATTCAAAGGTGACTTTACCAGGAACATTAGCGCGCGTCCACAATACTGTAGATGTCTGGGTGGTATCGCCGCTGGCGACGCTATTGGGGAAGGCGGACTCGACGACACCCAATCGCGCGACGGGAGTGCGGGGATTGTAACTGGTAGTATCGATTTTTAGCGGTGTGGCGAAGGTATTAGCGATATTTTCAAACGGTACGAATTTGAAGTTGGAGCTAATATTCTCGCCGCTGACGATGGTGGCGGGGTCGTTACTGCCATCTTGCGTAACAAATAGACCATTCGGGAAATTGGCACCCAGCGGTAGGTTGATGACTTCCGCACCGTCAGATTCTTGGACGCTATCGATCGAGCCGTTATTCCCAACGCCAAACCGTCCGATAAAATCGTTATTACCTTCGCGAGTATAAGCGGCAAAAGTATTATCGCCTTGACTGGATGCAAGTAAATAACCCGTCACATTTTTACCGTAGTAAATGGTTAAACCTTCGACATCATTTGTGAGGTTTTTACCGCCTTCGGCTTTGACTTTCTCAATTAAGGTACCGAATTTACCACCTGTAGGCTCGGCGTTATATTTCCAGATGCCGACATCTTCTTGACCGATATATAATAATCCGGTTTCTTGGTCGGCGACGATGCCTTCGGTTTGAGGGGTTGCGCCAGCGGTGGTGGAAGAAGGAACTGTGAAGTTGCGAACTAGTTCGTAACCGATTTTGCCGTTACCTTTATCGATCAATTTCAGTTGAGCGACATCGCCAGTCTGACGGCGAGTGGTAAAGGCGTAGTAGTCATTGCTGACGGGACTGCGGTAGAGAGCCAAGCCATAGGCACTAGTCGCCGATGCCGAGAATGGTGCGGTAAATGGCGCGGCTTGGAAGATTGTCGCTGCGCTGGTGTCGGTAATATTTTCGAGATAATTACCACCCGTACCCGCCGGATTAATCTTGAAGATCGCTAGTTTATCGTTATTGCGATCGCTGGCGACGGCGATATCGACTTTTTGACCGCCCAGTGTAAAGCCATATTGCAAGTCCACGTTGTTATAACGCACGTCGGGACTGCTGGGATTGATGGTTTGGATGAGGTTGCCGGATAGGTCATAAACCCGCAACCCACCATTTTTAACGCTCGTAACCACCAAACTCTTGGCCGAATCAGTGGCATTGACATATACCGCCGGATCGTCAGCATCCGCCCGCTGACTAAAGGGTAGCGCACCATTGTCTAAGAGGGCGGGACGAGTTTCGACCGTTGGCGTTGCGGTGGGCACCAAGTCAGCACCCAAGGTAATAATCTGGGTAAACTGGGTCGCACTGAAGTTATTATCGCTAACTAAGACGACCGATTGGCGACCATCAGCGAGTTTCGGCCCAAATGCCAAGCCTTCGATATTATCCGTCCCCGTCGGATGATTGCCGTCGCTATTGGGCAGCTTGAGCGAGTCTAGATCCAAGATTAACCGTTTTTGGACGGGAGCGATCGCCTGTAACTGGGATGCACTCAGACTACCGAGGGCATCGATCGTACTAATATCTGTCGCCCCTTGAATCGTGACTTCGTAGACCTTAATCGTATTGCCTTGTCCGACCGCAAACGAGCGTTCTAGAGCCAAGAAGGTGCCGCGATCGTCGATCGCGAGCAAATCGACCAAACCACTATCAGCACCGCCAGTGGCGGGATTTGGTGCCTTAGCGATCGCATCGGCATTGTAGAGATATTCTTTCGCTGGTTGTCCGGTAACTAGATTATATTGAATAATCCGCGATCGGCTGCCTGTCGTGACAGTAGTTCGATCGCCATCCTGGAATAAAGCGTTTTCGGTGGCGGTGTAGAGCGTTTTTTGGTCGGGTGTAATTGTCAGACTCTCGAAGGCGAGATTATTCCGAATGCCAGCGGTTTGGGTATCTGGTGCATCGACGATGCCATTACCATTGGTATCAGTGACTTTGGGCAAGAATTTAGGCGGTACGACTAGCGAGCGAATTTCTCGTCCGGTAGTCAGCGAAAACTCTTTGACAAATGGATTGGAAACGCGCCCGACGGCTGGATTTGCTTCACCTTCAGACGAGATAAATACAGTACCATTTTGCGTCAGGGCGATGCCTTCGGGGTCGAGACTATTGGCAGCGAAAGGATTGCCGCTGGCATCCTTGAGTTGGACGACATTGGTAAAAGTTATATCGCTAGTAACTGGATTGAGGGTAAAAGTATAGAACCGCGCATTGGAAGTTCGATCGTCAGAAATGGCATAATACTGATTTTTCGCAGCATCATAAGTTACGCCAGATAGACCACCCAATGGCACATCCACACCATCGATTTTCCCCGCTGCACCAGCCGGAATCAGTCCAGTTGGCAAAATCTTTTGACCGACAAAACCTGCACTCGCGATCGATTTCCCGCTTGGCGTGACCCCGACTTGGACATCGGCAAATACCAAACGGTGATCCGAAGTCGCAAAGCCACCAGGTAAAGCCGGATTAAATACACCCACAGGCGCAAATGTCGGATCGGTATTTAACGGCCAAAATACACCACTATTATTAATTTTCAGATCTGCCGAAGGCAGCACATAATCAGTCCGCAAATTACCAGGGTTAGTGCCATTATCGGCAAAATCCGCCGTATCGAAAGCCGGATTTCCAGTTTGAGTGTTATTAATTAACCCCTGAAGTGCCGACTGTTGTACTCCACCCGCACTAGTCGGAATCGAATTGGTATTAATATTGGGGTTGCGTAATAACTGCGAGACGGCATTATTGTAGCTATCTCCATCGCGCGGATCGGCATTTTGGTCGCCCATAATTACGAAACTCGAACCGCCAGCGATGCCCCCTTTCCCACCTTTATCATCATAAATATAGCCGCCTTGCCCTGGCGAAACATAATCCGCCCAGAACCGAATTTCATCGGCATTTCGCTTCCCATTCCGGTCTTCAGTGCCATCAAAAACAGGCGGTGTAGGGTGACTGACGAGCGCGTGAACTATTTCGTCATTTACCTTAATCGGCACGTCCCAATGGCTTTTAGAAGACAACCGCAACTTCTCAATTTCGGCTGCCGAATAGAAACCATTCAAGTTCTCATTAACTGGGGTATCCGGATTATCTACTGTCGGATCGTTGGTGAGTAGACCACCTGGCATATCTTTCCAGAGGAAATTCTGAAAAGTTCGCACATTCGGCGTGTCAATTTCGTATTTAGATAGCACCACCATCCCAAATTGACCTGGAAAGTTACCAAACCCAAATGAGTCGTCACCGTAACCATTATCGCCGATGCCATCGGTGAGGGTAGTAATGGTACTGCCATTATTATTTAGATCGAAACCTGACGGAATGCCAGTATTACTCGGTGCAATATAAAAATATTTATAATCTACTGGAGTCGCGCCATTTTGTCC
>NZ_JANPLS010000431.1:0-6305 GCF_031422475.1 Chamaesiphon sp. VAR_48_metabat_403 | reverse complement strand
ATTTGAAGGTTTTATCCCGGTTAAGGGACAAGAACGACGAGATCGGTTAGAATCGGTTTCGGGCGATGCGCGGACTTTGGTATTTTATGAATCTCCCCATCGGTTGCGCCAGACTTTAGCCGACTTTGCGACGACATTTGGTGAGGATCGGCAGATCGTCATCGGGCGAGAATTGACTAAATTACATGAAGATTTTTGGCGGGGAAGGATCGGTGCGGCGATCGAGCATTATACCAACACCGAACCGCAGGGGGAATATACACTCGTGGTTGCTGGCGCGCCTGTGAGCCATCCCACACTCTCGGATGAAGCGATCGAACGCGCTCTAGTCGAGTTAATGCTCAATGATACATCGCGCTCTCAAGCCAGTCGGATTGTCGCCGAACAAATTTCGCAATCGCGCCGCTATGTCTATCAATTAGCACTCGCGATCGATCTCGATGCTGCGAGAAATAGTGCTGCTTTAACTGAATCCCCAATCTGACCGCTATACTAAATTAACCGATAGTCTTGAGCCGTTAAACTATGCCGCAGCCCGAATGCTTGTTTCCCCATGCTGCGGTAACGCAGGCGACAATTTACCCAATCGGCGTATATTCGCTCTCAGGATTAGCAGCAGATGGCGACAGGCTGCTGAGTGTCGATGCAGTGCGCGGTTATCTGCTGAATATCGATCCGCATACTAATGATACGATCGTCCTCAATCCCAGTTGTGTTGCCGATTGGATCGGGGTAACGGGATTGACGCAGTGGGAAGATAAGTTCTGGTTTGCCAAAGAGCAAGAAGTATTTTGGTGCGATCGAACAACACTAGTACCGACACTATTTGCGCGCCTATCTTATCCAGTTAATGGCATCGCCGTCTGCGAAGCGAGCGTCTATATTAGTTGTCAGAAATCTGGCTACATTCAAATCTTCGATCGCGCTACAGGCGAACCAGGCGCACGATTTCCGCAGCCTGGTGTCGGTACCGAAACGATGACATTTTACCAAGATGCGCTCTGGGTATGCGATTTAACCGAGCAAACCGTCTATTGCCTCGATCGACTCACTGGCAAAATCCAATTTAGTGCGATCGCGCCCTTTCCCTCCCCAACTGGCATCGCCTTTACCGCACCTCCCGCAGGCACAGAGCCGACTTGCTACGTCGTTTATGCCGACGAAGAACCCTATATTCGCGATAATCCCAACGCCGAATCGCCCTATCAACTCACATTTCGAGATCGCACCTTCATTCATCCCCTCTATCTCCAACCCCACCCCGCCGAGCATTACACCCTTTCCAACGGCTATTTAGTAGAACTCTCCTACATCGAAGAATTACTCCCCCTCGAAGCCGTTACCCTCAACCAAGTGGAATGGCGAATTGCCTTACCCTCGAATACCCTGCGTCAGCGGATTCGGACGATCGAACCGATCGGTCGGGAATTTACGATCGAAGAAAAAGCAGGGCAAAAAGTCGCCGTATTTAAATTCGATCGGATCGAAGCCAATCAGGGTGGACTCTTTGGCTGGAAAGCGACGATCGAAATGTATGGGCTAAAATATGCCCTCACCCCTGCGGATATCGACGATAGTTTGTCCCTCTCCCCCGAACTCCAGGAACTTTATCTCGTCGATGATGATGACTTGGCGATGGAGACACCCATCATTATCCAAGCCGCTACTGAAGCCGTCGGTACCGAAACTAATGTCCTGCGAAAGATGCTTAAAATTCGCAACTACGTCTACGATAGGCTCTCCTACGGCATCCAGCCCCGCATCGACACCCCCGATGTTGCCCTCGAACGCGGCGTAGCTTCATGCGGTGAATACGTCGGCGTATTACTCGCCCTCGCCCGCCTCAACGGTATCGCCTGTAGAACGATCGGACGGTATAAATGTCCCCAGCATCCCGAACTCCGCCATCTGCCCCTTCAGCCCGATTTTAACCATGTCTGGTTGGAATTTTACGTGCCCGGTATCGGCTGGTTGCCAATGGAATCTAACGTTGATGATATTATCGATCGCGGCCCTTATCCAGAACGGTTTTTTATGGGTTTAGCCTGGTATCACACCGAAATTGGCAAGGGCATATCGTTTGAAAAAATGAAAGCCGCCGACAAACCCGAACATATCTCCATGGGCGATTTAGCCATCAATCACATCCGCTTTCGGATCTTGGATGAACTAATTCCTAGTTAAAACATAAAACTGACTTTCTTGAAGAAGTCAAATTTGTAGCTAATAAAAAACCAGATCTCGATCGAGATCTGGAGTTACCAATAATTTGATTATCGATCGATTAAAATTTATCGATTAAGATTTAAAACCCGCACATTTAGATAATGCCTTTTGTAAATTACTAGGTGCGGTACTCAATGAAAGCGATCTGGTAATCGGGCAGCCAAAACTCAAATTGTCGATCGAAGAACCGCTCGATTTAGGTCGAATCTCAATTGGCAGCGATCCGCGATCGAACACAGCCATAAATTTGTTATCATCCTTGCTAATCAGTCGCTGATAGGTGCCCATCCAGACTTTAAAGCTGGCGAGTAATGCTTGATTGCGATCGCTACTACTAGTAGATTGAGAGTCAGATCTCAACATTCGATCGATGAGAATTTCTGGGGCTGGCTGGGCTTGGGCATTGATTCCTAACGGTAAAGCTAGTAGCAAACTGACCGAACATAACATTGCCACTCGACGATAATTGGTAATCTGCATTTTGGTAATCCTTTTGATAAATGGCACGATCTAGAGATTTCGGCGATCGATTCAGAGGGTGTCTGAAAAGCGTAGATCTAAATCCCCCCAACCCCCTTAAAAAGCGGATGCGCGTTCGTCGGGTCTCCCGACGGATTAGCGCACCAAGCAGGGGGAGAAAGAGTCAAAGTCCCCCTTGAAAAGGGGGATTTAGATCTACTATCGAAGCCAATAAGACTTTTCAGATACCCTTTCAAGGTAAAAATAGATCTTAACGCAAATTTCTCAAATCTTGCCCCGAATCGATTACCCAATACCTTCGATAACGGGATGGAAATAAAAGGCAAAGCCTAACACGATATAAGCTGCCAATAATAACGAACCCTCCAGCCAATTCGATCGACCATCAGAACTAATTGAATTGGCAATTAATACCGATACTGCGACCGCAACTAATTCAAATGGATTGAAATTTAAATCCATCGGTTTGCCCAGAATATACCCTGCTAACACCAAAACTGGCGCGACAAATAGCGCGATTTGCAAACTCGAACCCAGGGCGACAGATACCGATAAATCCATTTTATCCTTCATCGCTACCGTCACCGCCGTCGCATGTTCGGCAGCATTACCGATAATCGGTACCAAAATTACCCCAGTAAATAACGCGGTCAAACCCAACTGTTCGGTAGCGACTTCGAGTGTCGAAACTAGAAATTCTGACTCGACGGCGACTAATAAAGTACAACCTAATAATACCGAAACCCATAACGGTAAATTTACCTCACCGTGGTCGTCATCGCCAGCTAAATTGGCTTCAGCTAATTCTTCAGGATCCATATCTGCCAAACTCGCCTCATCATAGAGATAAGTGTGAGTTTTCATCGAAAATAATAGCGTCAAACCATAAACGCAAATTAACACGATCGAGACTGCGATCGATAGTTGCTGAATGGCTTTATCGTCAATTCCCGTTGAAGTATAATCTACCGCCGTCGGTAATAACATCGCAATCACCGCCAAATTCAGACTCGAAGCATTCACCCTCGCAACGATGGGTTGAAACGTCTGCTCCTTATATCTCAAACCACCCAACAGCATCGAAAAACCCATTACCAGCAATAAGTTACCAATAATCGACCCCGTAATACTGGCTTTGACAACATCCATCAACCCGGCATTCAGCGCAACTAGCGCGATAATTAGTTCGGTCGCATTCCCAAAAGTGGCGTTTAATAAGCCTCCCAGCGATGGCCCCATCACCACAGCGATTTCTTCTGTCGCTGTTCCCATCCATGCCGCCAAGGGGATAATTGCTAACGCAGAAGTGATAAATACGATCGGCTCACTCCAGCCTAAAAAGTGCCCCGCGATCGAAACTGGAATGAATAACAATAAAACAGAAAGAACATTCTTGAGATTTAGCATTGACACTTGTAGTGATACACCGTCTCTCTAGAGTACCCGATTTACCCCACTGACTTTACTCCTAACCCTCATCGCTAACATTTCCATCATCCCAACCAGCACCGTTAACAATCAGTCACCTCTAGTTGCTGTCAAACCAGCTTTAGCCGCCCATAAACCGATATCTTGACGACTGAGAGTTGCTGCCATCAGATCGGGGAATTGGTCGGGCGTACAGGCAAAAGCGGGGCTACCTAAAGTCGCGAACGCCGCCGCATTAGATCGATCGAAACAAGGCGCGCCATCATCATTTAATGCTAATAATGTCACTAATTGTACTCCCGAAGCCACGATCGATCCGACTCGTTTTCGCAGTTCGTTATTATTACCACCTTCATATAAATCGCTAATCAATACCAAAATAGTTTCCTGGGGTTGGCGAATTAAACCCTGACAATAGCTCAGAGCCTTATTAATATCCGTCCCGCCGCCGAGCTGGGTGCCGAACAACACATCCACCGGATCTTGGAGCAGTTCTGTCAGATCTACCACCGCCGTATCGAATACCACCATTTGCGTCTTCAGCGCAGGCATCGAAGCTAGTACCGCCGCAAAGATACTCGCATATACTACCGAAGTCGCCATCGAGCCACTTTGGTCTACACACAAAATAACATTCTTCAACGCCGTGCGCTTGCGTCCATACCCGATTCGCGTTTCGGGAATAATCGTTTTATAAGCGGCTTGATAATGGCGCAGATTGGCGCGAATCGTCCGATTCCAGTCGATTTCATTATGACGGGGGCGACGGTTGCGGACGGCACGATTGAGGCTGCCTGAGACGGCTTGCTGCATCGGGTTAGTGAGTTTTCGCAATAGTTCGTCTACCACTTTTTGGACGACTAAACGAGCGGTTTCTTTCGTTTTGGCAGGCATAATCTGACTCAATGACATCAGATTAGCCACTAGATGCACGTCAGCTTCGACAGCTTGCATCATCTCCGGTTCCAGCAGCATTTGTTGTAAATTCAGCCGCTCTAGCGCGTCTTGCTGCATCACCCGCACGACGGAACTGGGAAAGTAGGTGCGAATATCGCCGAGCCAGCGAGCGACATTGGGAGCAGAACGCCCCAAACCACCGCTGCGAGTGTCGTTATCGGAGCGATATAAGGCGGAAAGGGCGCGATCCATTTCGATATCGCCGCCAGTTAAGCCCCCAGCACCAGCACCACAGCTACCTTCAGCTTCGCTACCGAGTACCAATCGCCACCGTTTGAGTCTTTCGGATTCAGTCATGAGATTTTAGATTTTAGATTTCTCATCTTTCCACCCAACCAATAGATCTACTGCTGGGCAACAAATTTAGAGCGCGCCCAACTTTTAAACAACTGTCACTTTCAATTTACCTTGACTGCTAGATGTCGATGTAGGTTTCAAGACAACTTCTAAATCTCTACCCAAAATATTTAGATATCGAAATAGATTTTCAATGGTGAGTTCAGTCAGCCTGCCTCGGCTTAAATTAGATAGCATATCTCCATCTATATTTAATAGATTTCCGGCTTGGGTAACGTTTAATTCTTTCTCCTTAATCGTGTGATTGATTTGTCGAACTAATTCGGATTTAAGTAGAATTTCTTCAGCATTATCGAAACCAATGTCTGCAAACACGTTACCGCAACTGGTTTCAAATTCGATATTCTCTTCAATCTCAGCGCGATTGGTTGTCATAATTTTCCTGATAATGTGCTTGTGCCAATTTTAATCTACTCTCAATGAGATCGATATCTGTTTTTGGAGTAGCGATACCTGATTTAGATTTTTTCTGAAAAACATGTAAAACATAGACTACTTCAGCAAATTTGACAGTATAGACAGCTCTGTAAGTATCACTGTCGAAATCTTCCAGTAATTCCAGAACACTAGAACCTTTAAACCCTTTTAATGGTTTTGCATTCTCATGCTTTTCACCCGCCTGAGCCAAATCTAATCCATATCCTAACTCTCCTTTGACTCGATCTGGGAATTCTCCAATATCCTTACGGGATCTGCCCATCCAGATTAAAGGTTTGCGTTGGCGGAGCCTCTTCTAAGGAACTTAGCTGAAACTGGCTCAGAGCAAGGATCTGTAAATTGGGTTGAAGCATGAAATTAGGGCGTGCCCAAACAAAGTTTCTTTCACCCTTTAGACGACATTTATGTCGGCTCAGATG
>NZ_JANPLS010000430.1:0-5868 GCF_031422475.1 Chamaesiphon sp. VAR_48_metabat_403 | reverse complement strand
CAGTCGTTTCTTCTTCCTTATCTTTCTTTTCTTTCTCTTCCTTATCTTTCTTCTCTTTCTTCTCTTTCTCTTCTCTATCTTTTCTTTTTTTCTCCTCTCTTTCTCTCTCTTCCTCCCGTTCCTTTTCTTTTACTAAATCCTTAATTTTTACTACTGCAAGGATGATGATAACGATGATTCCGATGATAAGCAGAGCCTGAACTACAACTGCACCTATAGCCACTGGCGCAGCAAGCACAGCTGCGCGTTGAATCTTGCCTTGAGCTATTTCTGAGTTACCCGAATCAGATAAATCAGAAGTTGGAGAAGACATCAAAGGTGTAGAAAGAGATGCCTGCAAATTCTGCAAAAGTGATTCAATTGCAGATGCTGCAATTGGCTCGGTTCCAGGAGGAGCCGTTGAGTCAGTAGAGTCAGTTTGAGCAGCAATTTCAGGCAAAGCGATCGAACCCTGCGATTTTTCGCTCAACGCAGCCAAATGACCATTCAAAGTCGCGATTCGATCGCTTGATAGATAGACAAACTCTTGCCCCGCAACTTTTTGCATTGCTTGACTAATCTGTGCCATTACACTAGCTTTTTTCTTGAGAAATAACTCATTGCTATATTGCTCACCTTTTTCTCTAGCCCAATCAACGGCATCACCACCAGCTTGAGTAACAGAGTCAACTGCGGCACTACCCTTATCTTTCGCCCAATCAACGGCATCGCTTCCTGCCTCAGTGGCAGTATCGACGGCTGCACCACCCTTATCTTTCGCCCAATCAAAGGCATCACCACCCGCTTGAGTGACAGAGTCAACTGCTCCACTAGCCTTATCTTTAGCCCAATCTAAAACGCCTCCACCCGAACTATTTTCTGGTTCTTTTTTTTCATCCTCCTCATCACCAAACCACGATCTCTGCACTCCCATTTCCGCAACAGAGGATATTTCGACCGACCTCTGTACATTTTCCTCTTCATCACAAGCTGCACACTTTAGCTGAACGTCTGGCTTCTTAAAAGTCTGCTTTGTTTGAACTCCACCTGTTTGCTGTATCACATGAGTCAATTCATGTGCCGTCAGCTCATTATTCCCTGGTGACTTCCCTGCACCAAAATAAATATCACTCCCATGTGCAAACGCTTGAGCATTGACACCCCGATTCATCTGCACGGCATCACTCCCCGTATGCACCCGCACCCCACTAAAATCAGCCCCAAAACGCGGCTCCATAAACGATCTCACGTCATTCGATAGCGGGCTACCGCCACCTTTACTTCCATTTAAGCGATCCTCTAAGTTGGAGCTACTGTGAGCATCATCATCTGAGTTTACCTTTCGCTGAATTGAAGTTAGTTCGGGTATTTGCCCATATTCGCTCTTCGCCTGAATTCGATCGCTATCTTCTTCTGATTTTGATTCTTCTTTCGTCTCTTCCTGACAGTCGGTACAAGCTCTTTGAATTGGCTGGCTCGAAGATCGAGTTTGTACCGAGCTAGTGACAATCGATGTCGCTAATCCTGGCTCTGGCATCGCCATTACTTTCCGTGCGTTACTATCGGCTTCTTGCTCGTATTTGTCTCCAGGTTGCCCGATTGATAGTTTTGTCTGAATTGGTAATGTTGTAGGATTGGAAATGTTCGCCCCATTCTGATTTAACTGCTTTGCTTGCTCGTAGTTTTCCCACAACTGGGCTTTACTTAATGGAGCTGACTCCGCTGCTGTTTGCTGTACCCCAAAGCCACGCGCCTGAAACGGACTCACTTTGAATGTAGAATCCAAATTCTGGCGTTTTTTAGCAGTCGTACTGAGGAGATCGGACATAATTGACAATCCATCCTTTCTATGGGTAAAGATCGAGGTACAACCAGTCAAACAATCGAAATTTTATACAATCTCTGCGGTGCCTTTAGTTATATAGTCAGAGATTTCTTTGTGGGAGTGGCTGCTACCGATCTTTGCGGCACTCCAAAGCTACTAGTTTGTAAAGTATTTGTCTTAAAAGCTCGACTCGGTAGCAGTTGTAATGTTCGATCGTCGGTTGTTTGTCGCCGAATCTGTCGATGGTAATCCATTGCTTACCTCACAAGCTGATAATTTCAAAGCATATGTATATGGTACCATCTAAACAGCTATTTCGATCGAACTGAGGTTACGGCAATACTACCGATCGAGTTTAAGTAGTTCGGATAAAAAAATTACTTCAAGCGATGCAAACGGAAGATAGAAATCGAGGGTGCATTATACTGGGACGATCGCACCCCCTATCTTTAGGTTATAGCAGGGTGGTTTCATACACCGGAAGGAAAATCTTTCAGTCCACTTGAGTGGACTTTTGTCATTAGCGGGTGGTTAAAGACTAAGCACTAGGGGTTTGACATTTTTCTTTTCTTGTATGAAACCACCCTGCCTATCTTTAGGTTATAATAGGCGATCTAGTTCTCGATTTTCCTTGATTTTATTGACAATTTGTTTGATTTCTTGGGTACGATCTTTGGCAACGATTAAGGTGACATCGCCATCACGGACGACTACGACATCTTCTAGACCGATCGTGACTACTACTTCATCGGGATTGCTAGCATAGAGTACCGAGCCTTTAGTATCGATACAGACATGATTTGCTAATTCGACATTAATATTATCGCCTTTCATCAGTCGCTCGATCGCATTCCAATCGCCCAAGTCGTCCCAACCAAAATCGGCAGGAATGACATGGGTTAATTTAGTTTTTTCCATCAAGGCATAATCGATACTAATCTTGGGGAGGGTAGGATAAATGCTGACACCTGTTTCGATTAATAGCTGCATTAATTCTGGTGAGTAAATCTGGAGTTCGGCGATCGCAGTTTTGGCTTTGAAAATAAAGATGCCGCTATTCCAGGTATAATTGCCACTAGCAATAAAATCTTTGGCTGTTGCTAAATCTGGTTTCTCTGTAAATCGATCGACTCGATAAGTTTGTAATTGCTGGTACTCTCCGCTAGACTCGCCTTGCTGAATATAGCCGTAGCCAATTGACGGAAAAGTGGGATTGATACCTAATGTGACGATCGCACCCTGAGTATGTGCCAATTCTACCGCCGCCGCGATCGTCTTGGCAAAAGCCGCCGCATCAGCAATCCAGGCATCGGCGGGGAAAAAGCCAATTACCACATCATCCCCATACCGTTTGGCGACTTCTAGACTCGCCCACGCCACCGCCGCCGCCGTATCTCTACCTTCTGGTTCGGCGAGTAAATTTGCTGCTGGTAGGCTGGGTAATTGCTCCTGTACGCCAGTTTCGAGCAGTTGAGATGTAATTACCCAAATATCGTCCCAATCGCCGACGATGGGCAGTAATCGGTTAGCTGTGGCTTGAATCAAACTTTCACCACTACCATCGAGACAGAGAAACTGTTTGGGGCGTTGTTTGCGGCTCAACGGCCAAAAACGTTCGCCTTTACCACCAGCAAGAATTACAGGGACAAATTTTGGTTGCATGGAATCGATCGAGGGGTAGCTAAATGTGAAATGCCAATAATTTACACTACCACGACCACCGAATCGGTTCTAGCGATCGATTATCCGTTAAGTAAATAAACGGAACTACACGCGCTTAAATTATGTTAAAGCTAGTAGTATAAGAGATGATTTCATGTGCGGAGGTACGATCGATGTCTGATGTCCAAACTGTTGCGGATGCTGAGGAAAGAGTAAATTTTACACCGTATTCGGCGATCGGTACCAATTTAGCAGATGTTCGCAAACGGCGAATGGAACACGATCCTACGCCGCTTAAATTGCAATTATGTTTTTATCTCAGTCCAGAATTAGCGGCTGAAGTAAATGCTGAGGTACTACGCGAACTCAGTGCCAAACAACAGCCGATTTATGGCACCTTATTAACCGCCGATGTTACCACTTTTACGGCATCTGCCGATCGATTACCCGCAGCAGTTCGATCGCAACTTCCCGTTACTAAAGATCTCCCTCTAGATTTGTATGGGTATGCCTTTTTTGCTTGTCCATTGCCACCTGTAACGTCCCTCAGTACCGACCAATATACAAGAGGCGATCGAATGGTACTTAATGGCGATGGGATGCTCTACAGGCTTGGTTTTGAAGGAGGCGAAGCAATCCTGAAAACGCGGATGATGAAAACGCCGTGTTATTATGCCGATCTTGCCGCACAGTTAGTACCCAAATTCGATAAACCTGGCTATCGTTTTCTCGATGGGGGGATGGTACGCCATAGCTTATTGCTGGGGACTCGCAACCAGATGAATACAGCTTTTTTGGCTACTAAAGAGCATCTATTGGCTACCTTCGATGCGGCGCGTCCCCATATTATCGATCCCGACTCGCTAGAATTGCTCGAACCGATTGGTGCGGCGAGTAATTGGCAAGGGTTGGCTCCCAAACAACCTGCATGGCTGACGCAAGTTTTTCAGCCTTATTCTAATCCCGCACATCCAGTTTGCGATCGATCTCAGTCGAGCGATGGCGCGGGGGAATTTATTACGGCAAATTATTCAGCCGGATTGAGTTTACTCAGTGTCATCGACAGGTTCCGGCGGTGGCTCAAGGATAAGCAGGGGAGAGAGGGAATTATCCTTAAAAATCCGTGGGGTGCGTTTACCAGTTTGGTGCGCTATCGCTTTGACAGTAATAGTTTTGAAAAGTGGCGGTTAGTATTGCCTAATGGCGAACCTGTAATTATTTTGCAGGCGATTCATCAGATGGCTTTGACGGAAGATTATATTATCGTCGGCGATATTGCCTTTAAAATCGAACTCTCGCAAATATTCGCGCCGTTTTTATTTGGAGCGATTCGCAAATATTCAGTCCAAATCGGCTATTGGTTGTCGCTAGTATTTCTGCAATTAGTTCAGCCTCTGCCTTATGCTAACTTGTATCTGGTCAAGAGAGCCGATCTCGATCGACCGATTTCACCAGGGGAACAGCCGACGCTAACGGCGATTAAAATTGTCCTCCCGCGCGAAGTTTCGCATTTTGTTACCGATTATCGCAATCCCGACGGCAAAATTACCTTAATGTCGGCACATAATGGCGGTTGGGATGTAACCGAATGGATTGGTGAATACGACGAATCCGTCAATCCCGACTGTGAAGCTACTCCCGCGCTGACTAAAGGAATTGAAATATTAGCAGGGGTAAATAAAGGTTTACCACCCGTCACACCTGTCAAATGCCTGCGGAAAGAATTTCGCGGATTCCAACCCGCACCAGTAGATCTCAATAGCGTAGCGCGATACACGATCGATGCCAATACGGGAGCCGTAATAAAGGCAAACTTTCTCAGCGATACTGGCGACAATCCCAGTAAGCGGAATACTTGGTCGGTATCTGTCAATACCCATCGCAATCTCAACCGCGATTACGAAACAGAAACAGGCGAAAAAATTACCAGCCTCTATTGGATGGGGTGGGGATTTACCTGGGAAACCATTCCCAAACGTATTTACAGAGCATACCGCGATCGCGATAACCGTGTCATCCCCGTAGAAGGCTTACCACAGTCAGATATGCCAGCTAGTCTACTACGACTGGATACAGAGCGGATGGAAATTGCTGATAGCTTTGAATTTCCGATCGGTTATTTAGCTCGCAGTCCCCAGTTTATCCCCAGCAAAGATCCTTGTCCACCGGGTAAAGATCTCGCCACCCACGGTTATATCGTCTGTGTGATTATGTCAGATGCTCAACCCAAAAATCCGCACACTGTCGCGCAAGATGAGATTTGGATCTTTCACGCCGATGACTTTAAAGGTAAACCGATTTACCGCCTGAGCCATCCCCAGATTAATTTGGGATTAACCATTCACTCCACCTGGATTCCGACGATTCAATTTGGCAAATATTCCCCCGCCGAACGTCAAGCC
>NZ_JANPLS010000429.1:0-17572 GCF_031422475.1 Chamaesiphon sp. VAR_48_metabat_403 | reverse complement strand
AGAGCTTCTTTACCATTGTCGGCGGTCTGTACCTCATAGCCTCGAAACTCTAAATAATCTTTGACTAATAAGATGAGATTGGGGTCATCATCGATTAATAGTAGTCGCTTGCGGTCTTTTCCACCAACTGCTTTCATAATCTTCTGACTAGAGTTAACCGTTTTAACGATCGATAATTTGTATTTAACCACCTACGTGGGTCGCGATGCTAGCCGATCTTTAACTTATTCAACCAAAATAATGGCGGAGGGTAAAGATCCGATCGTTCCCAGTTGCTAGCCGATGGTGAGGCAAATCTCAACGAGCGAATCGATCGAGCTAGATTAGCACGATTTTTGCTGTGTAGTCTACGCGCAAGATGGGCTAACCTCGCAATCTCCACCAGACAATCAAACTTTTGGATGAGTGAATTTCCGATCGAGCCAGAGTTAAGTAACCAACGTGTTTGAGAACACAGGTGTCTATAGATAATACTCTAAGATTGCGATCGAGTGGTAACGATTTAATTTACTCCTTTGCCAGTGTCAAATTAGAACTGGCAAATCGTGGCTAGTTAATGTCAAATCGACGATCGATACAATTGAGAGCAGTTGTCTATTTTTAGCTCTCATCCTCCCAACTATAAATATCTTTAACGACGATTCGGGCTACTAGTGCAATAATTCTTCTAACTGGTTTTGATTGCACAGCCATTGATATAAACCTTGTGTGGCGATTAACTCCTGATGGGTACCCATTTGGACGATTTCACCTTTATCCATCACTAAAATGCGATCGGCGGTTGCAGCGGCGGATAATTGATGGGTGATAAAAATTACCGTGCGTTTTTGTCCGGATTTGGAAAGGTTTTGGAGAATGGCGGTAGCTGTCTGATTATCTACACTAGAGAGCGCGTCATCCAAAATCAGAATCGGTGCATCGAGTAATAATGCCCGCGCTAATGCCGTCCGTTGGCGTTGTCCGCCAGAGAGGGTAATGCCGCGTTCGCCAACAATTGTATCGTATTTCTGCGGAAAGTTAAGGATTTCGCCGTGAATCTGACCAAATTTGGCGGCGGCTTCGATGGTAGCGTCACTGGCGGTAGGATTGCCATAGCGAATGTTATTCTCGATCGAGGTACTAAATAGAAAGCTCTCTTGCGGTACGTAGGCAATCGCCCCCCGCAAGTCGGCTAAACTCAATGTACTCAAATCGTAACCGTCGATAAATAAGCTCTGTGCTGGTATTTCTAATAAGCGGGGTAATGCATTCGCCAGCGTCGATTTACCCGCCCCAATCGGCCCGACGATCGCGATCGTTTCGCCTGCGGCAATTGTAAAATCAAGGTGTTTGAGGGTCGGCGTTTCCGATCCGGGATATGTATATGTAAAATCGCGCGCGCTGATTTCACCTAACATCGGTTTATCTAGATGAATCGATGTCGGCAGATCGGCAATTTTAGGACGATTGAACAGGATAGCTTCGACTCGATCGATACTGACTTCTCCGCGTTGATATGCCGTAATTGTAAATCCTAATAAGGCAGTGGGGAAAATCAGATTTTGCGCGAAAATAATTAACGACAAGAAGTCGCCGACAGTTGTTTTTTTAGAGACGATCGAAATCCCAGTCTGCCAAGACAAATTTAGAGCTGGACTGACATCTTGGTTTGCGATTGCTAGTCCGCCTTGCCATAACAAGACCAATAAACTAATCGAAGCTAACCCCTGAATAATTGGAAAAATAGTATTTCTTAATTCGGCTAACTTGAGATTAGCTGTGAATAATTCTTGGTTTTTCTGGCGAAAAGCCTTACGCTCGTTTTCTTCCTGAGCGTAGATCTTAATTAAGGAGATACCACTCATATCTTCTTGAATCAACTCACTCAAATCTGAGATCGATTCTTGCACGGTAACCTGTTGCGTGCGGAGTTGTCCGCTAAATAGCTGGACGACAATTAACATCAGCGGATAGACTGCTAATGCCATCACCGTCAACTTAATATTAATCAATAACATTGCTGGCAAAGTTAACGCATACGCAAAAATAATATTTGCCGTACTCAATACCGCAAAACCAACCAATCGCATGATATTTTCGACATCGCTGGTAAATCGATTGACTAAATCGCCTACCGTAGTCGTTGCATAGTATCCTGGTTCCAACCGGAGCAAATGCTCGAAGATATCTTGCTTCATCTTCGATTGGACTTTCCTACCAACACCAAATATTGCAATCCGCGAAATCATCCTGACAACCCACATAATTGTAGTCAATCCGACAATAAAGATCGCCAGTCGAGTGAGATAATCGCTAGTAAAATCATCTTTAAGCAAATCGATCCCTTCCCTAATTAACAGCGGGATATACACGCTCAAAGCATTGACTATAAATAGTGCAAAGATACCTTGTGCAGTTTGCCACTTATAGGGGTTGAGATAGTTGAGCAGTTTTTGAAAACGCGACATTGATTAGGGACTGGGGGACTGGGGGACTGGGAGCGAAAAGTGCGGTCTTGGGGTTTCCCCAAGTAGAGCACCTTTTCAAGACAGACGGGGGGGCTGGGGGGCTGGGGGACTGGGAGTGTGGGGAGAAGGAGTTGATATTAAATGCCTACCCTATTCCCTAAAGCCTAATACCTAACACAGATGAGGATTGTGTGATAAAATCAGAGGTTTGTGGCACCATCTCAAATATAGCTCAGAAAGCTTAAATAGAAATCAATATGGCAAAGCGCGTACAGTTAGTTTTAACCCAAGATGTCCGCAAATTGGGCAAAAATGGCGATCTAGTTGAAGTAGCACCTGGTTATGCCAGAAACTATCTCCTCCCCCAAAAGATTGCCACCAACGTCACTCCAGGCATTCTCAAGCAAGCCGAAAAGCGGCGCGAGATCGAGCGGTTGCGGTTACTCGCCTTAAAAGAAGTCGCTCTGACTCAAAAAGCAGCAATCGAAAAAGCTGGTAAATTCTCCATTGCCAAGCAAGTTGGTGAAAACGAAGCAATTTTTGGTACGGTTACAACTGCGGAAGTCGCTGACATCATCAAATCTACCACTACTCAAGAAGTGGACAAACGCGATATTACCATGCCGGACGTAGCTAAACTCGGCACCTACAGAGCCGAACTCAAGCTCCACCCCGAAGTCGTCGTTACCGTCGAGATCGAAGTTGTCGCTAAGTAAGTTTTGTCGTTCTGTGAGATCGGCTACGCTAACGTTTGGCGATTGCGTAGCAAATCCAAATTCAGCTTTAGTTGTCAGGTAAATCGTAGGCTGTGGGTACTATAGGTTTGACATCAAACTAGATGAGCAAAATATTAGTATGTCTCAGCCATATTTCCCTCAAATCGAGCTACCAGCAGTTATATTAAAATTTATAAAACAGGATAAGTTACTATCCAATTTTAAAGTAATTTCAGGACTAACTGCCGCATTTTTGCTCGCAGCATACATAGCTATCTCTTACTGGCAACTATCGATCGGTATAATAATTGTGGGAGTTACTAGTTGTAATATTTTTCAGAAAATTACATTAGCTCGACGCAGGGAAATAGCCGATAGTGATGTCCTATTCGTTCCCGAATCTAAGATATATGTTATTCCATTGGGCGTTACTAATGAAGTAATTAATACAGTTCGAGCGGTGCTAAATAATGGCAAGGTCGAGCTTACCGAATCACATCATTCATTCGATCGAGTTAAAGATCCCGATCGAGTCAAGAATAATTCTTACCGAGAGCTGGAAACAGCAAAGCAGGTGTCTTATTCGCTCAAAACAATGTATCAAATCGACCCAAAAATTGAAGAATTTAAGCAAAAAATTGAAGAATTAAGACAAGCAAAAAAGTTAGCAAGCTTATCGGAAGTTTATGCTGAAAAAGTTCTCGACTATTCTAAAATAGTCGCACAAATTGAGGAGACGATCGAAAATGCAAAACAGCTTCATCATGAATGCTTTAAGTTAATTGGGGAAATTTTAATTGGAGCAGAATTGGCAAAATTCGACCCCGATACTATCTCTGAACCAGCAGCCTGGAAGTTACAGTTTGCAACGAGATCGAATGCCATTAACGAGCAGTTTCAATTCCTTCAGGACAAAGAAAAAGCTTATTCAGAATTAAGAAAGTAAATCGGAGTAGTCGTCTCGATCTATTCCACATCAGATCGAACAAATGTGGTATAATAGTACTATCGACGTGTGAAATCGGGTACCACTACTAATATTATCTCGCTCTTATTCCCCTCCTCGGAGGGGCAGGGGTGGGTTCTATCCCCTACGCTTCCTCTCCAATGGCAGACACACCAAACTTTCGATCGACAAATCTGATTCCCCCCCAGAATATTGAAGTTGAAGAAGCCATTCTTGGTGGTATTTTACTCGATCCAGAAGCGATCGGACGAGTTGCCGAAAAATTGATTCCCGAAGCCTTTTATATCCCCACGCATACTGATATTTACAAGGCGGCTTTAGATCTTAATAGTCATGGCAAACCGACAGATTTACTCACAGTTACCGACTGGTTAATCGATCGCAACCAGCTCGAAAAAATTGGCGGACAGGCGAAATTAATTCAACTACTTGAACGGACAGTCAGCGCGGTAAATATCGACTCCCTCGCTGTTTTGGTGATGGATAAATATATCCGCCGCGAGTTGATTAAAGCAGGTACGGAAGTCACCCAGTTGGGCTTTGCAGCCGATCGACCGTTAGAAATCGTCCTCGATGAATCGGAACAACAAATTCTTAATTTGACGCAGGCTAGACCCAAGCAAGGGCTAACACCGATTAAAGAAATCGTCGCGACAACTTACCAAGATATTCAAGATCGTCACGACCAACTTATTCCCCCAGGATTGACCAGCGATTTTAGCGATTTAGATGGAATGACTGGCGGTTTTCAACGATCGGATCTGATTATTATTGCAGGTCGTCCGTCAATGGGGAAAACGGCCATCAGCCTCAATATTGCCTATAATATGGCAAGACTTCATCAACAGCCAGTATTAGTATTTAGTTTGGAAATGTCTAAGGATCAATTAGTCCAAAGATTGATTGCAAGTGAAGCGGGAGTAGATAGCAATCGGTTGCGTGCTGGGCGAATTAGTCAAAATGAATGGGACTCGGTATATAAAGCAATAGACAGGATTTCTGAGCTACCAATCTATATCGATGATAATGCCAGTATGATGGTAATGGAGATGCGAAGTCAAGCTCGTAAAATTCAAGCAGAGCATGGCGGACAATTGGGATTGATTATGATCGACTATCTCCAATTGATGGAAGGTAGTAGCGATAATCGCGTTCAGGAAATCTCTAAAATTACCCGAAGTCTGAAAGGATTGGCACGAGAATTACAAGTTCCATTAATTGCATTGTCGCAATTAAGTCGTGGTGTTGAAGCTAGAAATAATAAGCGTCCAATGATGTCAGATTTGAGAGAGTCTGGGTGCTTAACTGGTGATACTCTAATTACAATTGCTGATACTGGTATTCAGATTCCGATTCGCGATTTAGTTGACGAATCTAATTTTTCAGTTTGGGCACTAGATGAAAATAGTATGCAGCTTCAAAGAGCGATAGTCAGTAATGCTTTTGCAACAGGTGTCAAACCAGTTTGGAAATTAGATACGCAGTCAGGAAGAAGAATTAGAGCAACAGGAAACCATCAATTTCTAACTGTTAATGGCTGGAAGAGATTAGATGAGTTAGTAGTTAATGATATCATGGCAATATCTAGAAATATACATCCTAATTTGGAGCCATCGAGCGAAATTGAAAAACTAGCGAATAGCGATATTTATTGGGATAAGATCGTTTCTATTACTCCCGACGGAGAATCAGACGTGTACGATCTGACTGTGCCGCGCTTTCATAATTTCGTTGCAAATAACATCATCGCGCACAATTCGATCGAACAAGACGCAGATTTAATTATTATGCTATATCGTGATGCTTATTATAATCCCGATACGCCCGATCGAGACATTACTGAGCTAATTATTACCAAGCATCGAAATGGGCCGACTGGAGTAGTAAAACTAGTATTCGATCCGGCTTTAACTAAGTTTAAAAATTTGGCACGTCCGATGAATTAGAAGTGTGAGTAGAGTATTTTCATGTTAAATGTTAGTTTTTAATAAAAGGTATGCTTGTTATACGATCGGATTGTTTCTAGTAGAGGTATTTATTGCTGTTTTTATTAACGACAGTTTTATCCGACCTTTTATCGGAGATGTTTTAGTCGTTATTCTGATTTATTGCTTGGTGAGAACTTTTTGGAAGACTCGATATCACACCGCTGCATTATCTGTTTTGGCATTTGCTTGTACGATCGAGATTTTACAATATTTTAAATTGGTCAATTTCTTAGGATTGGAAAAGTACAAGATTATTGCGATCGCGATCGGTAGTACATTCGACTGGAAAGATATTATCGCTTATATACTAGGAACGATGACCGTACTCGGACTCGAATCTAAACGGTCTAAAAATTGACGCGATCGAGTTTCGAGATTGTTCGTTCTAAATCTTGAGCTAATAGTAAGAACGAAATCAATTAAGGTATTTCTACTCCTTCAGTTATTTGATAACTTCTGATAATTTGATTTAAAGGAGCTTTTAATTGAGTGTATTGCGGAGATGGTACCACATAATAAGTTGCCGAAATTCTACCACTAACCTGCCTCATAAAACTATTACCAGTATAAGTAACTATCGAACCGTTACTGGATTTATCTCGATACGACCATGTGACGCGCACTGCTCCATTCGGTTGCGTAACGGGTAGACTGATATTTAATTGAGGATAAGATTTATATACTCGTCCGATGACCTTACTAAGTTCGGCACCTAGTTCTTCTTCATTAAGCTGACGATAAAAATTGAAAATTTCGACACAAACTAGACCCTCTTTATTAACATCTTGCCACTGAACTCTGACATGCTTGGGTTTACTTAAATTCTCAAATTGCCATTTTTGAGGCACATCGATCGAGAATAGGTTACTAGGATGCCGATAATTTTTGAGACCGCCAATTTTCAAGAGCGGACGCGAATTTGTGGGAGAATTAGATTGAGATGGGGGAGTTAGATCTAGACGGGCGATCGCTGTTGGCGATATTGGCAAGTTACTCGTGACTACTGCTGTATTTGCCACAGTCGGGACGAAAAGTGCGAATAAGATGCCAACGCCAGTCACGCTCCAAGAAAAATGTGGGTATCGATTTTGCATATGATGTAATGGTTTGCGAGCTAGACACTCGCAGTTACAGTGGATCTAGATAATATTGGCGGACTTTTAGTAAATTATGTATGGTGCGATCGACTGAATGCAATTTTTTCAACTATCGTACAGATCGATCTCGATTCCCCACACTAACAAACTAATCTGGCTGGAGATATTATGACCAAATCATTACCCCTTCGAGGTAGAAATTTCAGATGGGGCGAGCGAACTTATGTTATGGGCGTATTGAATGTTACGCCCGATAGTTTTAGCGATGGGGGAAAATTTGTGACGGTGGATGCGGCGATCGCGCAAGCAATCCAGATGGTACGATCGGGTGTAGATATTATCGATATCGGTGGTGAGTCTGCCAAACCTGGTGCGATACCTGTCGATGAAGCAACCGAATTAGCGCGGGTGATTCCGGTAATTGAGAGCATTCGCCAACATCCCGATCTTCAGAGTACTACCATTTCGATCGATACTACCAAAGCCAGCGTCGCTCGATCGGCAATTGCGGCTGGTGCGGATCTTGTCAATGATGTTTCTGGCGGACAGTTTGATGATGAGATGTTTGCCACAGTCGCCCGACTGGGTGTTCCATATGTGATGATGCACATGCGCGGAACGCCTGCGACGATGCAACAGATGACCGACTATGATGATGTCGTTGGGGAGATTATCGCCTACTTTGAGACGCAAATCGATCGAGCCGTGAAGTCTGGGATCGATCGAGCTAAAATTATTCTCGATCCTGGTATTGGTTTCGCCAAACAATATCAGCAGAGCATCGAAATCATTCGCCACTTAGATCGGTTCGAGAGTCTAGATTTGCCCCTATTAGTCGGTGTATCGCGTAAAAGCTTCATCGGGAAGATTTTAAACCAACCAGACCCAGAACGACGCTTGTGGGGCACCTCAGCCGCCTGCTGTGCGGCAATTGCTAAGGGTGCAGACATTCTCCGCGTTCATGACGTGGCAGAAATGGTCGATGTAAGTCGGGTTGCCGATGTCATGTTTAGAAATTAGGAGCTAGCTGAGATCGGTGCAAGCACTTGACTGAAAATAATGAGAAAATAGAGAAGGGTTTAAAATATCGATTGTCATGACCAACTTACCCGAATCAAACCGACCAGATCGAGATCTCAGACAGAGAGTCCGCGAAATGGATTGGCGAATCCAACGTTTAGAAGCGACTCAGATGCCAGCCAAAAGTATCGATGAGGCTTTTGGGCAAGTATATGACGAACTAGACGAACTTCAAGATAAATCCGATGCCATCAGCTCGGATATTGCTGTCATGAAGACAGATATCGCCAGACTTGAAGGGAAAATCGATAGTCTTGAAGGAAAAACCGACATTATTTTGCAGCATATTACGGGTTTGGGAAACTAACCTGACGATAGATAGTTCGGTAAAATTCTACTCTAAAAACAACAGCCAATCGATCGATAGATCGCCAAATAGTAATAAATAAAAGTGCAGATTACCTCATCTCTCGATCGGATATTGACTCCCACAGCAATTGCGCTAGGCAACTTTGACGGCATTCATCGGGGTCATCTAGAGACGATCGAACCTGTCTTGAAGTGGGATAATAAAAGTACTTACAAAACAGTGGTGACTTTCGATCCGCACCCCCAACAATATTTTACCGGACAGCAGCGTCAATTACTCACGCCCCATTCAGAACGAGTGATAATTTTAGAAGGGTTGGGTATCGACCAGCTAATTTTATTACCATTCGATTGTGAGTTAGTAAAGTTATCGCCGGAAGAATTTGTCGATCGGATTTTAGATCGTCAAATTCAGGCTAAATTTATTAGCGTGGGCGCAGATTTTCGGTTTGGCAATCAACGTGCTGGTACAGCGACAGATTTAGTTGCGCTAGCGGCGAATCTGGGGATTCAAACGCAGATTGTACCACTAGCAATAGATGGCGATAGTCGGATTAGTAGTTCGCGAATTCGGGCGGCATTATTAGCTGCGGATTTACAACTAACCCGCGCATTATTAGGTCGATATTACTCGATCGTCGGGACGGTTGTAAATGGGCAAGAAATCGGTCGATCGATCGGGTTTCCGACTGCTAATCTCAAGTATCCACCCGACAAGTTTTTACCGCGTCAGGGTGTCTATTGCGTGCGCGTGGATACTCCTACGGCTACCCAATTACCAGGGGTAATGAATATCGGCAAACGTCCTACAGTAGATGGAGTAAACACCACCGTCGAAGTTCATTTACTCGACTGGGATGGCAATTTATACGAGCAACAACTTATAGTTCACCTGCATCACTTTTTGCGATCGGAACAAAAATTCCCAGATCTTGCCGCACTTACCAATCAAATTCAAGCTGACTGCAAAGCCGCTAAAGAATTTTTTCAAAGCCAATCGATTTAAATCTCTGCCAATTTTTTTCTATTTGACTAGCCGCGAACGATCGGTAAAATTCTGACTCTTAACCGCGAACTATCGATTGTTACTAAAGCACCTATTTCTAGTTCCGATCGAAACTGTTGTAATGCCGAAATAACTATATTACCGATACTAACAGGTAATAGATCTTGAGTGCGGATTTGAACCACGCTCGGGCAATTTACTTGTTGAATTGTTAATAACGTTCCGAAATCTAAATCGTTTGTAAATACAATATAGTTATTTGTCTGGGCATACGCCATAACGACTATATCTTTAGCTGCGGGATCGCCAATTTTCGACCAGTGAACGGATATTATTTCCGCTGCTGCAAATGCATCTACCCAATCGGGAGATAGATTCATATCTATGAGAATCTTCATATTAAGGCTAGCGGTACTTCGATCTCTTCAACACGCCAAGCTGCATAAGAGAGAGCTTCATAAATATCCGCTGCTTCCAAATAAGGATAAGCTTGCAAAATTTCGGAGATCGATCTTCCAGATGCCATTAATCCAACCACGGTACCAACTGTAACTCGCAAACCTCGAATACAAGGTTTACCACCCATTACTTCTGGGTTAAATGTAATGCGAGATAGCTGCTGCATAGTTGAATTAGACTAAGTTTTTCAATCCTCATTTTTATTATAGCTTGACATCCGTAGCAGTCGATCGAAATTAAAATCAAGTACTCGATCGAATATCGCGGATTTCCATTTGTTCCATAAAAAACTCTTCTAACGAGGCACGTCCTTGCTTGAGCGAGATTAACTCTGCTTCTAACAATTTGAGTGTTGCTAAAAACTCTTGCGGTTCGCCTCGAATTTTGCCATGCCAAATATCATCGTGATAATCGAGATCGCTAATCCAACGAGCGAGAATTTCGCGATTCCCACCACGACCGGAAACATCGTAATATCGATCGGTATTAGTTAGCAACTCTGATAAAGTACCGCAGCAAATTAATTCGCCGCGCGCTAAAATTCCCACCCGACTGCAAATTTGTTCGACTTCTGTCAGAACGTGACTATTAAAGAAAACCGTTTTACCGCGATCGCCTAAAGAGACAATAATATCGCGCATTTGTTTGCGCCCTAGCGGATCTAATCCAGACATCGGTTCGTCGAGAAAAATTAGGTCGGGATCGTTAATTAAAGCTTGTGCCAGCCCAACCCGTTGCACCATCCCTTTAGAATACTGACGGAGTTGCTTTTTCTGAGCGGCAGAACGAGTTAAACCAACTAGATCTAATAATGCCGGAATGCGTTGCTTTTGAACCGATCGGGGAATTTCAAATAAGCCAGCCGTGTATTCTAATAATTCCCAGCCAGTCAGAAAGTCATAAAAATATGGATTTTCGGGTAAATAGCCGATCTGTTGTTTAATCGATCGATTTCCCAACGGTTTGCCGAGGAGTGACCCTCTACCAGAGGTTGGTTTGACAATCCCTAATAATGTTTTGAGCAGGGTAGTTTTACCCGCACCATTCAAACCCAATAATCCAAAAGTTTCCCCTTGGTAAACTTTTAAGGTGCAGTCTTTTAACGATTCGACTTGACGGTTGAGCCAAAAACCAGTGCGATATACCTTGCCCAATCGATCGGTCTCGATCGCGGCTGCGGTATCGTAAACTGGCGTAGATCGATCTAATGTTTCAGTAGTAAGAGTCATGAGCTGTTCGGCATCGGGGGTAGAAGATTTGCAATGGACAGCCAGAAACGCCAGCGACCCGATCCCCTGCTCTAACCTGGCTTAATTCTCCGCTAGGAGCGGCACAGGAGCGGGGCAAAACACCTCAATGGGTTTGTGTCGAGCAACTGTCTCATTACCCCTTCACTTTAAACTTTTTTGGGGATATTTTACAAGTCGCTAGTATTCTGATACTAGCGACTTTTTAGTTACCTATTGGCTAGCAAGTCATAGAACAGACGTTCGACGAACTTACTGGCGAATGTCGAGCGAGCGACTTTGATATGCTTTTCGGCGCGGATTTTGAGCCACAGTGCGTTTAGTTCGCACATGGCTGGGTTTGCCGATTTGGTTTTAGATTTTTTGCGCTCGAAGGTACACATCGACCACAGCCATAACTGATTTCTACAGATGCGGCTGCCAGCTTTGCGGGTTTTTGTGGCAGATTTGCCGCTAGATTCCCGCACGGGTGCCACACCTAACGCTTTGCGAAATCGTCTCAGGCTGACGGGTTTGAGAGTTTTATTCTCAGTCCGTCGGGAGCCTGTAAGCTGCATAATTTCGCACCCATCTTCACCCAAAAAGTTAGACAGCGGGTAATACTGGCTGATGAGGATTGCTTGCGCGATGTCGGGTAAAGAATACCGCTTCATCACCTGACGATCGCGATCGAAGTTCGGATTGTTTAATAACTCCAACATTTCTGACTCGACGATCCGCTTTTGTCGCCATAGGTCTACTAGTAACTTAGCCATCGCTTGCATATTTTGGGTAATCCCCAATCCACAAGTCTCGGTCGCCAGTGCGTCATATTTTAGCGATCGGGCATCTCCCGCCAGCCACTTCCAAAACAGTACCGCATTCACCGAGCCGCTAACTTCCGGCATCGACCAGGCGAGATCCTGTTTGATGCGGTTGATGAGCGGCGACTGAATCCTGTCAATATGCTTGAGCCGCAAGGCTGCATCTCTTAATTGAGATGTGACGCTATCGCGAATTCTGACAAACTGAATCGGATCGGCATGGTGTTCGAGATAATAGCAAGCCAACGCCAGCGCGTCGGCTTCATCATCTTTATCAGGCAAGCGCAAATTATTGCGATATTCCCGAGATTGTTTGTGTCCGACAAGCGCGATTTTAACGCCAGCCTCAGCGCATTTAGTCGTCCAGAACTTAATGTAATTAACTCCTGTCGGTTCGAGTACCAGCACATCCGGTTTAAGTGATAGTAAATAACTCAAACCAGCCGCCGAAACATCGACATCGAAATACTGAGATTTCTCGCGATAAATCTGACCCGCTTCTTCCCTAGAGGGGGGAGAATCGAGCGAGATGCAGACGAGGCGACCGTTGCAGGCATCCGCGCCGATAACTTTTTGTGTTATCATATTTAATTGTATAGGTGCATTAACTAGGTTAATTAAGGGAGTGAGAATTAGGTGTTCTCATGCCAACTTCGCGATATTTTATCGGGGTACAAATACCCCGATAACCCCATCGCAACCCAAGAATCTCCCAAGCGTCCAATTCACTTTTAGGGTTAGGGGGAATCCGATAATAGTTACTTGCTACACACCATGAAGGGGTAAGGAAAAATCCACTTCTACTTGAGGTTCGAGCAAGCAACATAGACCGGGCAAGGTGGGTTTGGAAGCCACCCGCGATACCTAAATAGGTATTTCGTCGTTGAGACTCATCAGGCGGGTTTACTGGCTAATTTAACGACTCGATCGAGTCATTTAGTTGCTTGAGAGTTGACAATAGATCGGGGCGGCTGGCAAATAAGCTATTTTGCAGATCGTCGGTAAATCTCTTGATGTTCTGATACAGTTCTGACATTTCAATCACATCGGGATGCTCTAAGCCTTCCCTCAGTACGACAAGTAAACCCGCCGTTAGTTCGATCGATAAAATTATCTTGATATCTCCCGGTTGTGGCGTTCTGCGATGTGGCTTACGTTTACTCACGGGCGAATCTCCTATTTACAGGCGGGATGAGTCCGCGGAGTAAATTGTTCATCAGATCGTTGAAACTATCGAGCGATCGACTTAACGATTGGGCTGGTACGATCGGTGGTGCGATCGATACCTCAGTTTTGGCGATCGCACTGACGATCGATTCTAATTCGGTATCGATCGACCCAGCGACAGGTTCGACCTTGTTTTCTTCTGCTATCCGATCGTCTACCAGTTCCCCCAAATATTCAGCCAAGCTGACCCCAGTATTAGCCGCTTGACGTTGCAGTTTCTCCATCAATGGAGCGGGTAATCTAATTGTCGAGCTGGTGGGTTCTTTGTCGGGATGAATCTGGGATTCGATCGCCAGTGCGGTAATTTTATGACCTTCACAACTTTTCAGGACTTTACCCCACACTTCAGCTAATTTGTCTTCGGGTAGTTCTGACATCTTCAGAGCTTGAGATGCGTTTCTGGGTAATTCGGTGTATCCCAAATTTACCAGTTTCACGCAGACTTGTGCTGACTTAATCGCATTGAGAACTTGCCAGATGGACAGGTTGACTTTAGCCTGACAGAACTGCTTGAAATCGCGGAACTTTTCAACGCAATTGCGCCACCAACACTGATTTCTGACTCGTTCGAGAATTAACCCGAACTTAATATAAGCGTACTGGCTGACGATTAAATGATATTCGGTCGCATCGATGTCTCCCGAACAGTCATAATCGATTTCACCTTCAAACTCGTGGATGAGATCGGAGATTTGCATCTCTCTAATCTCGTCGCCGTCGTTAATTTTTAGCATTCTTCATCCTCATCTAATCCGTATTCGCAGGCATAGCAAAGCGCATTTATATCTTCCTCGTCTGAGTCCCAGTAGCCTAAAAATTTGCCGCACATTGAACAATTAACCCGGAGATATCCCTCGTCATCCTCTAATATCATCAATTTTTATCCATGTGAAATATGCCCCCAACTGGGGGAGCGATCGATCTAGTTTTCAAACACTCTCGATCGCTTGATAAGCATCTAGGCTAGCTTCCTTCCATCGATGGAAGCTGGATCGAGTTAACGCCACGCTAGGCTTACCAGTGGTAAGCGGGTGGTAGATTACAGTCGTTCGGTACGCCCAAGCCTGAAAATAGGAAGTGCGAATTACTATTACGGGCTTGGACAGTGTGCTTGATTTAGTATAAGTGATTGCTTATAATTAATAATAAGCTATAGCTTATAAAATATCAACCCAATGTCCAAGAAATTGGACATGAAGAGAGAGAATACATTGAAAGAGCTACTCAGAGAAAGGAATATAAGTCAGCAAGAGCTAGCCGATCGGATGGGAGTAAAACAGCCAATGATTTCCCAATGGTGTAGAACTAACAGCGATCCAAGAGCAAGCACATTGATAAGACTAGCCAGGGAGCTAGATGTTAGTCTCAAAGTTCTAATGTCTTATCTCGGTGAAGACACCACCGGAATCCCCGACGACATGGGAGGTGATGAAAATTAGCGACTTGCAACAACAGCTATTCGATCCGGGTGAGTTCGATCGTCATAACTATACTAATATCGATGAAATTGCCGGGGACTGGAATCGGGACGTAAATGGGGATATTTCACCTTTAAATAAGCTTATAAAAGGTGCCCCCAGGAATCCCGACCCCCCCGGATCTGGATTTGGGGGGCATCGGATTTTAGGGATGCCCCCCAAATTTCTCCCCCACACCATGCCCCCCAAATTAGAATTTGGGGGGCATCAGGTAACCGATCGGCTCGAACCAATAGATCGATCGAACTTAGAACTATCGATCGAATCTCCCCCGACCTTAATAGAAATGCCCCCCAAATTAGGAATTGGGGGGCATGACTTAGCAGACCAGACGGAAGATAAACGAAGTCGCGTGAAAGTTAAAGGGATAAATTATTTACTCACTCGCTCTAAATCTACCAAATATATGCCCCCCAATAAAGGCTGGTTCGAGATTAAGGTACGAGGTAAGAATCTGTTCTTATATCTGCGGTGGTGGGATGAGAAAGTCAAACGAAGCAGATGTTTGGGTAAAGTCGATCGGGTAGAATAGTTGTGAGGAATAATGAATGTAAATCATCTCAAACAGTCATTAGATAGACACCCGTCCCCTAGCTGTAGGGGCTTTTTATTTGAGGCAGCTCCCACCCATGCAAACTCAAAAAATTTTTTCGAGACCCAAACCGATTTTAAAAACTCAAGTGCGACAATTAGCACTGAGCATTCACCCCCAACCGCCGACAGAGAACCGATTACCACCATTACCGACTGGGGAGTTAATCACCCCAACAGTACCGACCGTTGGGGTGAGAAAAACCCTATTTCAGGCGATCGATTACGACAGGCTGACCCCCACTCAACAGGCTAGGTGGGATGCCGGGATGTTTGGATCGATCGAACTTAAAGCCAGAGGCATATATCATTACTATTATTTACGCTGGATCGACCCAGAGACTAAAAAGTATCGATCGACATATCTGGCTAAAGACTGGGATAGAGCCATTGAGAAAATGCATAAATTAACCGGACACAACTCGCTATAATTGCTCTAATCATCAGGGCAATTTTTTTAGTGTTTAAAAACTATCGCGTCCGGTTTCCAATTCAGTTGGTAGTTTTTAAAATCGGATTGACGATCGCGTGGCAACAGCCGATCGTTAAAAAAGTTACTCCCAAAGATTCAGATCCCGAAGATTCGATGCTGATTTATATCGGGATGTTCGATGACGACATCTAAGTTTTAACAACCAATCCCCAATCCCCTATCCCCTAATCTCTAGAGGAGCGCGATCGGTAATTTGGTAGGGTTTTAAGAGCAACTCAACCGCGCATTGAATCGCGCCCTCGATCGCCTCGGATTCTGTCAGGTACAGCCCGTAAATGTCTAGATCGTTATCATCGATCGGGTAATAGTTCTCCCCTTGAATTATCACCATCCAGACCTCGACGATTGGCTTTGAATTATCTTGACTCGGACGTTTACCAATCCATACCTTCGGGGACATCGCAATCTCGACAATAAATTATCTGTTTATCTGGCTGTGGTGGCTGTGGGCTGTGGCGATCGCGCTGGCGGAGTCGTTCGGCTCTTAGCCTGTTGGCAAGGGCGAGTAGAGCTAGCTGTAACTTGGTACGTGCGTCCATCACTTCACCCGATCGCATTCAAAGCATTTACCCACCGAACTCTTCGAGATCCCGACTTCTAGCCCAATTTGAGCGTAAGATTTGCCACTTTTGCTCATGGCTCTGACGCGATCGCAAGATTTTGCGACTTTTCCCCCACGGGGACGGCCAAAAACTTTGCCCTTAGCCCTAGCGTTAGCAATCCCCGAAGAAATCCTCTCTCTGATTAAATCGCGCTCGAATTCTGCCAACGTCGCCATGATGCTGGCGATCATCTTGCCATGTGGAGTAGATAGATCGAACTGAAAGCCATTTTGGGCAACCAAACTTACTCCCCACGATTGAAGTTGATGGAGAGTGCCGATTAAGTCGATCGTCGATCTTCCCCAGCGTGTAAGCTCGCTGACGAGAATGAGATCGATCGAACGGTTGCGAGCGAGCTGGATAATTTTTTTACGTTCCTGACGGTCGATTCTAGCACCACTGGCAATTTCTCGAAAAATTCCAACAACATCATAGCCGCAACGAGCTGCATAAGATACCAATTCAGTCTCTTGACGATCGCAATTTTGATCTTTGGTCGATACTCGAACGTAAATTGCACATCGCAGTCGTCCATTTTTACCCTCTAAATTTTCCACCCTGTAAGCCGCTCCACCCGGTGTAATTTCTAGCGTCCGTCAAACCTAATCATTAATTGGACGCTTCGTTATGATGCCCACGATCTACGCAGTGGGCACCATAGACGAGACATTAGAAAATCCTTACCCCCCATTCGTGGGGGATTTAACCATGGCAGAACCGACAATTCAAGAAATTTTTGGCGCGGGTGCGGCGCAAACCGCGACTACAATTACAATCCTAAAATCCGATCTCCCCATGACGGCAGATGCAACTAATGGCGGCGAGAGAGTATTTGCCGCAATTTGTAAAAAAGCAGGCACCTTCTTAACTCCCGAAGCTTTTAATACCAATCCCGACCAATCGATTAGCATCGCACAGGGCTTCGACTCGCTCACATATCGGACGATTGCCAACGTCCAAAGCACCTACTTACAAACCGCGCTCAGTATTAATTTCGCCAAACTTCAAGCTAGTGGCGGCATCACCCCGGATGACTATTAATGGGATGTGAGTTATGGGTTC
>NZ_JANPLS010000428.1:0-3137 GCF_031422475.1 Chamaesiphon sp. VAR_48_metabat_403 | reverse complement strand
TGGAGGGGTGCCCGTAGGGCGGGGTGGGTAGATCTCAGCCGCGCTATTTACTAGCGACAGTAATAATTTTCTGAGTACTTTGTTCGATCGTTTTGACTAATTTACCAACTTCTTCGACAGTTTTTACAGGCGATGCTGGCGGCATCGCGGCTGGCCATGCTGTTTTTAACTGCTTCATATTTTCGACAATTATTTTATGAGCATCGGGACTATCTTTCGCCATAGTTGCGGCAATCCCTTGATATAATTGCTCGGCATAAACTATAAAACCTCTAGAATCTTGATACTCGATCGCGGCTTTAATTTTACCGTCGGTAATCGCAGCTCCGTACTCTGAATTAGCAGTATCTAATAGTCCATTAATTACTTGCAATACAAAGCTGGGACTCTTGCGTTGAGATTCAGGTAATGCGGCAATTGCTAGATCGATCGATTGTTGAGATTCTTTTAAATTAGCTGTCACTTTGGGCATCTCTTTAGCTCCCGCTTTGACTAAATCTTCGAGTGCGATTAGTTTAGTTTTAAACTCTTTAACTTTGCGCTCGTTGAGTTGGTCGGCGACATCGGTGTAAATTTCTTCAACTGGATGCCCGATATGGGGTTCGGCATCTTTAGGTTTATTCAAATCTAGGAGTTCTTTGGCTACATATAAGTGCCCTTTCATCAGCCCTAGTTTGATCGCATAATCAGCATCTTTCTCGACTCCAGTTAAGACTATATCTTCAATTGTGACTAAATCTTTAATTTGGTCGTATTGTTTTTGGTCGATAACTTTTTTGGAGACTAATTCTTCTGGTGTTTTATATGGTCGTTCGGCTTGAATTTTATTAGATAAAGCGGGAATGCCTAGTTTAGCTTCTAGTTTATCTAGCTCGGATAAAATTGCACTATTGATATTAATTTTTTTACCACCAGAATGCTTCATGCCCGCCATGTCATTAGAAGCGGCTGGAGGTGTTGATGCGACTGGACTGGGTTGAGTTTCGGTTGTCGTGGTGGTGGGTGTATTGTTACAGGCACTAATTACAATTGAAGCAGCACAAGCAAGAATGGCTATTTTAAGATACTGTGTGTTTTTCATTAAATCGGTTTAAATTAATTGAAGATTAAAGGTAATACATCGATGCGATCGAAGCAGGTAATCGCCTGTGAAAAGTTGAGGACGATTGCAGCTTTTTAAAATTGGGTATCATCAAGAATTAGATTAATAATAAATACTTCCAATCTGGATCGTAGTAATCGATCTAGCCACCACTGTAGGGAGTAGATACTCAGTATGTTGGTAACAACACACCATCTTTAATCATCTTAATTGTGTACTTAATGAGAACTAATGTCAACTTATTTGCAAATAAGTTGTATTAAGTGGCTGAAATAACTTTAAATGCGCCCATACAGCCATGTTCGGCGATTCCATCTTGATGGGGATGAAACATAAATTCGCCCGGATACTTAAACTTAAACTCTAAAATATGTCGCTCTGCCGTGCCCATTGTAATCACATCGCTGGTATGACTGGGTTTTAGTGTCATCCCTGTCGGGTAGACATCAAACATGTTGGCATGAAGATGAAAGGTAACAGCAGGATCGATTTCGATCGTATTTAAGACATACAGCCGAATTAATTGATGCTGATAGATCTCGATCGGGTGCATCATATAGTAATCGGGCACGCCATTGAAGGCATATAACTCATTTTTACCATCATCATTGGTATCGTAGCCCCCCATCACCAGTACGATTTCGTCAGCAACCGGGCGAGGTTGGGGCGGATCGATAATCAGCATCCCAAACAAACCTTTGCCGATATGCCGCGTCACGGGCGCGACGTGACAGTGATAGAGGTGCAATCCATACGGTTCTGCTTCCAACTCATAAATGGTACCCGTAGCATTGCGAATTGGTTTGATCCCATCCATCGCCGCTGGATGAAAGCCATGAAAGTGCATCGAATGAGCGTGCCCAGCCCGATTGAGAAAAGATACCCGAATTATTTCGCCAGCTTTGGCTCTTAATGTCGGCCCTGGTACCCGATTATTATAATTCCAACTATTGAACGATACGGCGGTATTTAACTGAAGGGTGGTATTTCCGGCTACCAGTTTAAATTCCCTCACAGTCCGCCCGTTCTCTTGTTTGACGGTACCATAGTCAAAATCCCGTAAAGTCTGCATCGGACTGAAGGTATTGCCCATCATGGGGCTACTCGCTGGCATTACCGGAATTCTCGCTTTCGGCTGGGGTTTGAGTCCTTGCCAAGCTAGCGTTGCAGTCGTTAAACCCAATCCTGCTAAACCATATTTGAGCAACTGACGACGATGGAGCAGCGGATGGTGAAGACGATCGAGATTAGACATCAGTCTTGGGGCAAGTAGCAATAAATATTGGCAATAGTCCTAGTCTGTTATTATAACGAGCGATCGAACTAAATAATAATTATTCTCAGATCTTGCATCAAAGCATAGTTATTAGTTAATAGTGGAGCGGGGAGCGGGGAACGAAAGACTAATAAGCGATCGCCGGAACTGATGTTAATCCCAGGATATGATGGTAGGTAGCGGCTTAATGGCTGGTAAAAAATTGACGATCGAACTCGTAGCCGCTCAACCACAGTAATTTGCGATAAGTGAGTGAACCAAAATCCATCGAAAATCTATTTCTACAAAGTTACTGCGCCCTACGGTTGCTTTTCTAATTTTTCGCCACACTCGATTGAATTAGCTGGCGTGCGGTGGGCAACTGTCGAACACTACTATCAAGCGCATAAATTTCAGGGTACGAAATTCGAGCATTTAATGGCGCAAATTTACCAAGCAGCCACACCCGAATTGGCAACAAAAATCGGGCGCAATCCCAAATATCAAGCCCATCCTGATTGGGATGGGTGTAAATGCACGCTGATGTATCGAGCTGTGTGGCAAAAATTCAGATCTCATGCAGATCTCCGCCAGATTTTACTCGATACCGCAGATGCCGAAATTATCGAGGATTCGCCTGTAGATTACTTCTGGGGCTGTGGAGTCGATCGGACTGGCGCAAATCAGCTTGGACGCATTTTAATGCGGGTTAGAGCCGATCTTCACGGGATTCAGGTGTAGATAATTCACCTAAAAAGCCGTTCTGTATTGGTACCTACT
>NZ_JANPLS010000427.1:0-10049 GCF_031422475.1 Chamaesiphon sp. VAR_48_metabat_403 | reverse complement strand
GTCTGCTTGAGTTGGGTGCGGGGAACGATTTTGTCAACGAAACCCTTTTGGAGCGAATATTCAGAGGTTTGGAAATCGTCGGGTAGTTTTTCGCGCAGGGTTTGTTCGATGACTCGTCTACCAGCAAAGCCGATTGTGGCTTTGGGTTCGGCGAGAATAATGTCTCCTAACATGGCAAAACTGGCAATGACACCGCCTGTAGTTGGATTTGTCAAAATCGGCAGATACAGCAATCGGGCTTCGCGGTGACGTTCTAGTGCGCCAGAGATTTTAGCCATTTGCATCAGACTGAGCATTCCCTCTTGCATTCTGGCACCACCAGAGGCACAAACGATCGCGACTGGCAGACAATTTTTGGTAGCATATTCAATTGCGCGGGCGAGTTTTTCGCCAACGACAGAACCCATACTTCCACCCATAAATTGAAAATCCATTACCCCTAATGCCAAGGGCGATCCTTCAATTTTACCACTACCAGTTAGTACGGCATCTGTCAATCCGGTTTTGTGCTGAGTGGCTCGCAATTTGTCGCTATAGGCTTTGAGATCTTTAAACTTTAGGGGATCGGTGGGTTGCAGATGTTCGTCTAATGGCATCCAGGTATCGGCATCGATCAGTTGCTCGATCCGTTCGTGACAGGATACGCGTTTGTGATGTCCGCATTCTAGGCAAACCATCTGATTGGCGGTAAGATCTTTGGTGTAAGCGATCGCGTTACATTCTTCACACTTCGTCCATAGCCCATCGGCAATTTCCCGCTCCTGTTGTTGCTGAATGCTGGGACTAGTTTTTTGACGATCGGCAAACCAATCGAACAGGGATGTAATTTGGGGCATATGGCGGTTATGGATAAACAGCGATCGGTCGATAATAAATATACGGTTTCTAGATATATTATCTCGTGTTTGGGAGTAAGTTCCCACTCGATTTGCTAAAGACTGAGTGAAATTGCCTATTTATCGATCGATTGCCAGCTCTAGAGGCGATCCTATCGTGTAGCGTTAAGCTAAAATTCAGCTAGTGCATCGTCCGTCATACATCACAGTCATGAGCTATTGTCTCAACCCCAATTGTCCTCAACCGCAAAATCATTCCGAGGAAAAAATTTGCAAAGCTTGTGGTAGCAAATTACTCTTGAAAGATCGCTATCGAGCGATTAGCTTTCTCGATAGTGGCGGCATGAGTCGAAACTTTTTGGCAATCGATACAGATATGCCAGAAGAAAAACGCTGTGTTGTCAAACAGTTTTTCCCCTCACCTCAGGTACTAGACGATGTTGAAGCCTTTGAAAAATCGATCGAGCTATTTCAACGCGAAGGGGCACAATTAGACAGGCTGGGTGCTGACTCTAATCAAATTCCGCAATTGTTTGCGTACTTAGAACAAGAGCGCAGATTTTATTTAATTCAAGAATTTATCGATGGACAAAATCTTCTCAAAGAATTAGATAAAAATGGTGCCTATTCAGAAGAAAAAATTCATCAGTTATTAGACGATTTATTACCAATTCTTAAATTCGTTCACGATCGCGGGGTAATTCATCGCGATATTAAGCCGGAGAATATTATGCGGCGAAATACTGGCGAGTTAGTATTGATTGATTTTGGCATGTCCAAACATCTCAATAGTACGGTAATGTCGCGCGGAACTACAGGCGGGACGATGGGTTATGCACCGCCAGAACAGATTCGTGCTGGTGTCGCTTATCCAGCCAGCGATATTTATGCTTTAGGTGCTACTTGCATTCATTTACTCACCGATATTACTCCCGATCGATTGTATGATTTCATGAGTAATAAATGGCTTTGGCGACAAGAATTAGCCAGCCAAGAACGAGAAATTGACGAAAAATTAGCAACCGCAATCGATCGGATGTTAATGAATGAAGTGCAAGATCGCCACCAGTCGATCTCTTGTATTATTAAAGCATTAGAATCTCCGCCTGTAAATAATTGGCGATTGAAAGCGATCTTCGGTACGGCAATTTTAGCCGTAATCTCGACTGGATTGGTAGCATATACCAATCGAGAGCAAATTGAGTGTAATTTCTTAGGTGGATACAATCAGCTCTGTCCTCGTCCACTGCAATACCAGACACCTGAAAAAATTGGGAGTGTTACTTACTACCCATTCTTGCCAGTTACAGATAGTCAGGGTGGATCGGCAGAAGTTAACATGGCAATTCTCAGTGATGAATATGAATGGCAATTAGGCTCCGATACAGAAGTCAGACTAAATGGTAAAACCGAATCAATTCCGATTTCCGTACTTAAAGCTAAGTTAGAGCAAAAAGATAAAGGTGCCAAGAACCAAAATATCTTTGATATTATGGAAAATCCCAACCGAATTATCGCGCTGGGGATGGCATCATGTGAAGGTACTACCGCAGAAGAAGAATCCCGCGCTCTAAATCGAGCGAGAACGATTCAATCTCAAATTGTCAAGCCATTGTTTGATGTTAAGGAATATCCAGTTGTTAACTTAGGACAATTTAAAACTGGCAGTTGTCAGCGAAATGAGATCGGAAATTCAATTCAACGCAAGCTAATTATCGTGGGGATGCGAAAACAAACCGCAGGCTTAGATGAAAAAGATGTGCTTTACAAACGCCTGGGGAAAACAATTAAAGAGATAAAAATGAATAATTATTCGCAAGGTAGCATAGAAAAGTTCGCACCGATCGACAAATAGTAGGTTGGGTAGCGGATGAAGCTCGTCAATGGCGGCGATACCACGGTTGTGGATGCTTATTTATCACCAATTTTACGTCGTTATGTCGATGGCGTGGCTGCTGCATTAGCTGGGATTAGCGCGGATGCAACTAAGTTAGAATTCATGAAATCTGATGGCGGCTTGCTGACTGTAACCGATTGTAATGTGTTGGTGGGTAAAATTCAGCCAGCTTTTTTTCCGCAGGTATTTGGTACTGAGGGCAATTTACCGATCGATTTGGAAATCGTCCGCTCTAAGTTTGCCCAATTGACGACGGGCTTTGTAGCAATTGCGATCGATAAGATGGCAAAAGCGATCGCCAAAATTTCGGTACAGCGCGGCTACGATGCCAGCGAGTATACGCTGTGCTGTTTTGTAGGCGCAGGGGGGCAACATGCTTGTGCGATTGCCGAATCATTAGGAATGAGCCAGATTTTTATCCATCCTTATGCAGGCGTATTATCGGCTTATGGCATCGGGTTGGCAGATGTGCGGGTGCTGAAAGAGCGGGCGGTAGAAGCACTTTTAACCGAGGAGACGCTGCCGAATTTAGAGCAAATTTTAGCCGCATTAACGATCGCATCGCAAGCGGAAATTATCGCGCAAGGAACGAGCGAAGATCGCCTAGAAGTAGTCTATAAGGCGCATCTGCGTTATGAAGGTACCGATTCTACCTTGACGATCGAATTTGGAAGTGTAGAACAGATGCGATCGAGGTTCGATTTGGCATATCTGCAACGATATAGTTTTACAATGTTAGACAAGGCTCTAATAGTTGAATCTGTGCCTGTAGAAGCGATTGGACATGCAAATGCGATCGCCGAGCCAGTCCTAACAGCACACCGAACTACTCCATGTCTGCCTGTCGCTACCGTTCCGGTATATACTCATGGCGACTGGCACCAAACCCCCGTTTATCAGCGTGCCGAGATGCCCCCGAATAGCACCCATATCGACGAAGAGGGCATTTTATTAGATAACTTTAAATTAGTCGATCGCGGACATTTTCGCGAGTCAGAATTACTGGAAATATTAGGATCTGGCAATTATCCCGTCCGCAATCCCGCCCAAAATTTAGCCGATCTCCAAGCCCAAATCGCCGCCAACGAGCGCGGCGTGCGAGAATTACACCGGACGATCGAACATTATGGATTAGCCACCGTTCAAACATACATGCAGCACGTTCGGAATAATGCCGCCGAATCAGTCCGACGAGCGATCTCCGTATTGCAAGACGGCAGCTATACCTACATCATGGATGATGGCACCGAAATCTGCGTTAACATTACCATCGATCGAACCCAGCGTTCTGCCCGAATCGATTTTACAGGTACCTCACCCCAACAACCAACCTAAACGCCCCCCTCGCCATCTGCAAAGCCGTCGTCCTCTATGTATTTCGGACGCTAATCGATGACGATATTCCCCTCAACGCTGGCTGTCTCGAACCTCTAGAAATTATCATTCCGGCTGGCAGCCTGCTCGATCCGCGCTATCCAGCCGCCGTAGTCGCCGGAAATGTCGAAACATCCCAAGCGATCGCCAACGCCATCTACGGCGCGCTAGGGGTACTCTCAGCGGCCCAAGGCACGATGAATAATTTCACCTTTGGCAACGATTTTTACCAATATTACGAGACAATCTGTGGCGGTTCTGGTGCTGGTAATAATTTTAACGGTACCGATGCCGTCCAAACACACATGACCAACTCTCGATCGACCGATCCAGAAGTATTAGAATGGCGGTTTCCCGTGTTGGTAGCTAAATTTGCCATTCGTCCCAATAGCGGCGGTGCGGGCAAATTTCGGGGCGGTAACGGGGTAATTAGAAAGATTCAATTTCGCGAACCCATGACAGCAGCCATTTTATCTGGACATCGATCGATCGCCCCCTTCGGCTTACAAGGCGGCGCACCAGGCAAAATTGGGCATAATTCGATCGAGCGTCACGATGGCACGATCGAAATCCTGGGCGGTAAAGCCCAAGTCCACATGGAGCTTGGAGATATATTCATCATTGAAACCCCCGGTGGCGGCGGCTTTGGGGCTTAGGTTTTAGGCTTTAGGTTAAAGGGAAAAGGAAATATAGACAAAACCTCCAACACTCCCCGTCTCCCCGTCTCCCCGTCTCAAGATCGATCGAGACGACTACTCGGAGCTTCCCGCCCATCTGACATTTCCAGCCCAAACACCTCGCTAAATACATCGATAATTTGTTCGCGAACTAATGTGGGATTAATATTCGGTATAAACTCCGCCATACTACCTACAGATCGATCGGCTATTCCACAAGGTACAATCCGATCGAAGCCACTCAAATCGGGGCAAACATTCAGTGCAAAACCGTGCATGGTAATCCATCTACTAACCTTAATTCCGATCGCGGCAACTTTCCGACCTTCGAGCCAGATACCTGTAAAACCATCAATTCTTTCACCTGCGAGATTATGTAATGCTAAAACTCGCAAGACGACTTCTTCTAGCTGTCTTAAATACCAGTGTAAATCTTGTTTATAATAGCGTAAATTGAGAATTGGATAAGCAATAATTTGTCCCGGACAATGATAGGTAACTTCACCACCGCGCTCGACGCGATATAATTCATATTCGGTTTGCAGATGGTCGAACTTTACAAAATCCAGACTGGCATCAGTGCCGAGTGTATACACGGGTGGATGTTCGAGAATTACCAAAGCATCAGATCGATCCAGATCGATCGTCCGTTCTTTTTGCAGGGATTTTTGCCAGATCCAAGCAGTTTGATAATCGATCGTGCCACAATTGTACAACGAACATTTGCGCTTATTTCTAGATACATTACTAGGGTACGTTGACATTATTTTGAGAAATTTTGAGATTGATAATGGACAGAACAAAAACAATAAGAAATAGCATTAGTCCGATCGTACAGGCATAACTCAAATCGGGATTGCTAGAGCCAAAACCTTGCTGGTACAAGTAATAAACTACAGTTTTAGAACTATTACGGGGGCCGCCTTGAGTCATAACATAGACTTCTTCAAATATTTTGGTGGCCGCGATCGCACTAATCACACCTACCAATAGTAAATACGGACGCATCAACGGAATCGTAATATCCCAATGCTTGGTATAGCGATCGGAACCATCAATGGCCGCCGCTTCATATAAATCCGCTGGAATCGATTGCAACCCTGCTAAATAAATCGTCATGTAATAGCCCAGTCCCTTCCAAATCGTCACTACCATCACACTCAATAACGCCAAACCCGGACTAGTCAGCCAGGGAACGGGTGGAATGCCCACGACACTCAAAATTTGGTTGAACAAACCATTTTCGGCATAAATAAACTTCCAGGCGATGCCCGCAACTACCATCGAAATAATGACCGGAACATAGTACGCCGCCCTAAAAAAACTCATCCCTTTGAGCTTTTGGTTCACCAAAATTGCCAATAGTAGTGGTGCGATCGTCAAAATTGGTACGACCCCACAGAGGTAAATCACTGTGTTTCTAATTGTATGCCAAAACACCTCATCTTTAAACAGTCGATCGAAATTAGTCCAACCTTGCCAATTTGCCGTACCCGCGATCGGATCGTAATTGGTAAAGCTCAGATAAAAAGCCTGCAACGCAGGTAAAAAAACCGTTATCCCCAGCACTAGCAATGCAGGTGCCAGAAATAAATAAGGTGTCCAGTTGACTTGACGCAGCCGAATCATAGGGGAGTGTGGGAGGTGTGGGGAGTGTGGGATGTGTGGGGAGCGTTCCTATTTTCTTTCCCCGCTCCCCTAAAACCTAAAGAGTAACTTACCGCAATAAGCGATCCCTCGTCCCGATTTTGTACTATTGTGTAAAAGGAACTTTAAAATCTTAATGTCATTCAACAAATATTTAGAAGGTTAATTTCCTGTCATGCAATTTATCGATCGACAGCCCAGACAAAGTTGTAAGCGGAGACAGCCTCCAGACAACACCGCGCTGTCTGGATAGATCTAGCGCAAACATGCATCAGCGCAACTGTCAATTGTCAACACCGTTGACACTCCTACCCGCTCAACAGGCACAACTAGTAAAATCTTCATGTTTGGTCTTATCGGTCACCTTACCAGCTTAGAACATGCCCAAGCCGTCGCTAAAGACTTAGGCTTTCCAGAATATGCCGACCAAGGGCTGGACTTCTGGTGCAGTGCTCCACCGCAAACAGTAGACCACATCAAAGTCACAAGTATTACCGGACAACAGATTGAAGGCTACTACGTCGAATCGTGTTTCTTGCCAGAAATGTTAGCAACCCGACGCATCAAAGCTGCCATCCGCAAAATTCTTAATGCAATGGCACACGCACAAAAGCAGGGCATTCAAATTACCGCTCTCGGTGGATTCTCTTCGATTATTTTTGAAGAATTCGATCTCCACCAAAATAAACAAGTCCGAAATATCGAACTAGACTTCGACAGGTTTACAACTGGAAACACCCATACCGCTTATATTATCTGTCGGCAGGTCGAAGAAGGTGCTGCCAAACTCGGCATCGATTTAAAAAAGGCGACAGTCGCCGTGGTGGGTGCAACTGGCGATATTGGTAGTGCAGTATGTCGGTGGATGGGCAGCCGCGCGCAAATCTCCGATTTACTATTGGTAGCTCGCAACCAAGAACGCCTGCAAAACCTCCAAGCCGAACTAGGATATGGCAAAATCCTCAGCCTAGAAGACGCGTTACCCCAAGCAGATATCGTCGTCTGGGTAGCAAGTATGCCCAAAGGTGTCGAAATCGATGTCGCCAGTCTCAAACAGCCTTGTTTGCTAATCGATGGTGGTTATCCCAAAAACCTGGGGACTAAAATTCAAGCTCCTGGCGTGTACGTGATGAATGGTGGTATTGTCGAGCATTCCCTCGACATCGATTGGAAAATCATGAACATTGTCAATATGGATGCCCCCGCTCGGCAACTGTTCGCCTGTTTTGCCGAAGCCATGCTGTTAGAGTTTGAAAAATTACACACCAATTTCTCTTGGGGACGCAATCAAATCACGATCGAGAAAATGGAACAAATCGGTCAAGCCTCCCTCAAGCACGGTTTTCGTCCCCTCTTATCCTTCGTCGGCGGATAGGGGATAGGGGATAGGGAATAGGGAATAGGGGACGCAAGCGTCTTTTTACCCATTGCCCATCCACCCATCCACCCATCCACTCTCTAACCCCTATCCCCTATCCCCTATCCCCTAAATGGCTGGCACTGGAAAGAAGCCCTTTTTATTAGAATTTGAAAAACCGTTAGCTCAATTGCAAGAACGGATCGATCGAATTCGCGAACTTGCTGAAGAAAGTAGCGTCGATATCTCCAGTCAGATTTTGCAATTGGAGACTAAATACGTGCAACTGCGCGATGAAATTTTTAGCAGTCTCACACCAGCGCAACGGTTACAGCTAGCTCGTCATCCCCGTCGTCCCAGTACGCTCGACTATATTCAAGCAATTTGCGATGAGTGGATTGAGCTACATGGAGATCGTCGGGGTAAAGACGATCCGGCGTTAGTTGGCGGCGTGGGTAAATTAGCCGGAATTCCGGTGGTGCTATTGGGGCATCAAAAAGGACGCGATACCAAAGATAATGTCGCGCGCAACTTTGGGATGGCGGCTCCAGGCGGCTACCGCAAGGCAATGCGGCTGATGGAACATGCCAATCGCTTTAAAATGCCGATTATTACGTTTATCGATACGCCTGGAGCTTGGGCGGGCTTAGAAGCAGAAGAATTAGGGCAGGGTGAAGCGATCGCGTATAATCTCCGAGAGATGTTTCGGTTAGAAGTGCCGATTATTTGTACGGTCATCGGTGAAGGTGGCTCTGGTGGAGCGTTAGGGATCGGGGTCGGCGATCGACTGATGATGTTTGAACATGCCGTTTATTATGTCGCCAGTCCCGAAGCTTGTGCCTCAATTTTGTGGAAGGATGCCGGGAAGGCTCCTCAAGCTGCGGAGGTGTTGAAAATTACCGCCAAAGATTTGAAAGGGTTGGGCATTCTCGACCAAATTTTACCAGAACCGATCGGCGGCGCACATGCCGACTCGGTTCGCGCCGCCGAAGTACTCAAAGATGCGATTCTCAAAAATTTACAACAGCTCCAATTACTCCCGCCAAACGAGCTGCGATCGCTTCGATATGATAAATTCCGACAGATAGGAGTATTTATTGAAGGGGATAGGGAATAGCGAAAAGTGCGGTCTTGGGGCGCGAGCTTTGTGGGGGAAGCTTCCCCCACAAACGTCGCTTGTCTCCCCAAATAAAGCACCTTTTTAAGACAGGGGATCTAAATTATTCTCATCATCCTGAGCCTGGAGCCGACTGTCGTTGGCGGAGCCTCTCCTTTGGAGAATCGCCGTTCGCACTTAACATTAAAATCGATGTTATAATAAATTCGTAATAAAAATTTACATATTGCTCGCAATCCGAGTAATATCCGGGACTAGATGAATCCGATCGCAACAACGAATCGAACGGCATTAATTACAGGCGCGAGTAGTGGCATTGGCAAAGCCACCGCGCTAGCTTTGGCAAAAGCGGGGATAAATCTAGCATTAGTCGGACGTTCTCCGGAAAAATTAGCAGCAGTAGCAAGATCGGTAGCAGATGTGGGCGTAACAGCCAAAACATATGTGGTAGATTTATCTCAAATCGATCGAGTCTCAACCAAAATTGCCGCAATCGCCGCAGACTTTGACAATTTAGATATCCTCATTAATAATGCGGGGATGGCTTATACCGGAGCGATGGGAGATATGCCCTTGGCTGATTGGCAGCGAATCATGGACTTGAATTTGACCAGTGTGTTCCAGTGCATCCACGGAATTTTGCCGTATATGCGCCAACGTCAATCTGGGATAATTGTGAACATTTCTTCGATCGCCAGCAAACAGGTATTTCCGAATTGGGGTGCTTATTCGGTCAGTAAATTTGGTTTGATGGCACTTACCCAAGCCATTGCTGGAGAAGAACGTGCAAATGGCATCCGCGTGAGTGCAATTTGTCCTGGCTCTGTGAATACGCCGCTTTGGGACACAGACACAGTGCAAGCCGATTTCGATCGATCTGCCATGCTCACCCCCGAAATGGTCGCCCAAGGCATCCTCTACGCCGTGTTCGCTCCGGCTGGTGCCGTAGTCGAAGAACTCATCATTATGCCTAGCGGTGGAGCCTTATAGTTCCCGATTTGTCATTCATCTACCAAATCGCTTCGATTACCTTTATTTTTTTATATCTATTCAGACCAAACATGACTATTTCATCTCCTCAAAGTGGTAATTCTGCTGGCAAAGATCGACTAAATAGTATTAATACTAGACCCGATCGCAATAC
>NZ_JANPLS010000426.1:0-5667 GCF_031422475.1 Chamaesiphon sp. VAR_48_metabat_403 | reverse complement strand
TAAAGAACTACGTACCGATGTCAAAAATAATTATGATACCGTCTGCGTCACCACCGAAAAAAATAGTGAATGTCGGATCGTATTTACAGTACCTCAAGGGCAAGATGCCATTACCACCAGAGATTCTGTCTTCCGCAATCTGACAATGGCCGATAGCGGACAAAGAACTACTGGCGTGACGACGTTTGCCGATGGTGGTAATAATGGGTTTGGCGATTTGCTGGGAAATGTTTTACCAGGACTTGCTAATACTGGCACTGCTACCAGTCCCACACCCGCACTCAAAGCCAAAGATAGTATCGATCTGCGTCCGTTCTTGTCTACAAAAGATGGCGGTACCGCAACCCAACTCCGCGCCCCCAGCACGACAAATTCCACTACTGGTAATGCCAAGAAATTAAACCCTGCTCGGTTTCGGTAATCGCAACCAGGGCATTTGAAAGAGGAGGGGAATTTGCACCAAAAACTGACAAACCTACTTCATTGTGGTAACTTTGAAAATCAGTTTTGGTTCAGATTCTTTCCTAAAAATCTGTAAAAAAGTAAACAAATGTTGCAGTCTATTTGTTAGGCTTACTTAAAGACGTTTTTTGGAAAAGGTCGGATCGATCGTGGATATTCAAATTGGGAAAGGGAAAACGGCTCGCAGAGCCTACGGCTTTGACGAAATAGCCCTAGTGCCTAGCGGCAAAACACTAGATCCCAGTTTGGCAGATACTAGCTGGCAAATTGGTAATATAAAACGCGAAATTCCGATTATTGCTAGCGCAATGGATGGAGTGGTTGACGTGCGGATGGCGGCAGAGTTATCGAAACTCGGCGCGCTGGGAGTGCTGAACCTCGAAGGGATTCAAACTCGCTATGAAGATCCCAACCCAATTCTCGATCGAATTGCGGCTGTTGGGAACGATGGGTTCGTGACACTAATGCAAGAACTCTATGCCGTACCTATCAAGCCAGAATTAATCGGGGTCAGGATTGCCGAAATCAAAGCCGCTGGCGGCATTGCGGCTGTGAGTGCGACCCCCGCAGGTGCAGCTAAATATGGCGCGGCGGTAGCCGAAGCAGGTGCAGATTTATTCTTTATCCAAGCCACCGTCGTCTCGACTGAATATCTCGCGCCAGAAGGCATCCAACCGCTAAATCTGGCTAAGTTCTGTCAAGAAATGCCCATGCCAGTCGTTTTGGGTAATTGTGTTACCTACGATATCACCCTGGAATTAATGCAAGCAGGTGCGGCTGCCGTCCTCGTCGGGATTGGCCCTGGCGCGGCTTGTACATCCCGTGGGGTACTCGGAGTCGGCGTACCTCAAGCAACCGCCGTAGCGGACTGTGCGGCGGCACGAGATGAGTTCTTTAAACAGACGGGTAAATATATTCCCGTGATTGCCGACGGTGGTTTGGTTACTGGTGGCGATATTTGTAAATGTATCGCCTGCGGTGCCGATGGTGTGATGATTGGTTCGCCATTCGCACGCGCGGCACAAGCACCCGGACGCGGTTTCCATTGGGGCATGGCAACTCCCAGCCCCGTACTACCCAGAGGTACGCGAATTAAAGTCGGTACCACTGGCACTCTAGAACAAATTCTCACTGGGCCAGCTAAATTAGATGATGGTACTCATAATCTGTTAGGTGCGCTCAAAACTAGTATGGGTACCCTGGGTGCCAGAACGATTGGGGAAATGCAGAAAGTTGAGGTTGTGATTGCTCCCTCGTTGCTCACAGAAGGCAAAGTATATCAGAAAGCGCAACAGTTGGGTATGGGCAAATAGAGTGGTGAGCCGCTGCTTGGGTATGGGTCGCGGAGGGGTAACCCATCCGACCCAACTGGAGCAAGTGAAGCACCTTTTCAAGAAAAGCGCGACAAGACAGGATTAGAAAAGTATTGCTGGATCTGAAGTCTGTTAACTCATCTATCGAGATCGTTTTTTAGATTAGGATCGCTATTTCCGCAAAATTAGCCTCCCCAATCTTTTAGAGGTGCTGTTACAATAAAGATCGACGGAAGCTGATGTTTCCGTTCACTCCTCACACCACATTCCGCCTGAGACACCTAATCGTGTCTTGGGCGGTTCCTTTTTCAGGCTTTAAGCTTTAGGTGTTAACGTCAGTAACATCGCGATAAAATAAGCGTATCGAAAACCGCTCGATCGCTTAACCATGAAAAATTATTTGTTGCCAACTGCTTTACTAGGTACGATTGCTTTAGTCAGCTTTGTTGCGCCTGCTGTGGCTCTGTCGCCAGTGCAGGTACAGCAAACTGCCAAACAAGTTACCATCCAGGTCACTGGGTGCGATGTCGGATCTGGGGTAATAATTCAAAAAAACAACAATACTTATACCGTGCTGACGGTGGCGCATGTAGTTAGGAAGAGCGGGTGCGAAATTGTCACCCCAGACGAACAGAGGTATCGAGTTTCACAGGTAAAAGTGTTTCCTAACAATGTCGATTTAGCTGTCGTCAGCTTTACTAGTAACAAAAACTATCCAGTTGCCAAACTCGTCGATAATTCCGATCGGATCTTTGCAGGCGAACCGATTTATGTATCTGGATTTCCGTTATCTAGCGCGATTTCTCAGCCTGTTTTTACCTTTGTCAAGGGGGATGTTGTCAGTAATAGCACCACCCAACAAGGTAAAGGCTATTCGCTAATTTATAGTAATAATACGCTTCCAGGGCACAGTGGCGGCCCCGTTTGGAACGATCGCGGCGAGTTGATTGCCGTTCACGGACAGGGGGATGTCGATACCAAGCTGCAATCGACGATGAATGCCAATGTGCGAGTCAAGACTGGATACAATTTGGGGATTACGGTTAATACCTTTACCAAACTGGCTACATCAGCCGGAATTAGCGGTTATACAACCGCGCAGATTGCCGTTAAACCTAAGCCAGTAGACGATTTAATTGCTAGTGCTTTACAGAAAGAGCGCAAAGGCGACTATCGGGGGATGTTAGCCGATATGGATCGGGCGATTTTTATCGACTCTCAGAATGCCCGACTGTATTACAATCGCGGCGTTGCTAAATCGATGCTGGGTAACAAAGATGCCATCGGCGACTACAACCAAGCAATCGCGCTCGATCCGAATGAGGCTTCGGCTTATAACAATCGCGGGACGACTAAATCTGACTTGGGCGATAATAAAGGCGCGATCGTGGACTATGACAAAGCCATCGCTCTTAATGCCAATGATGCCAAAGCATATTACAATCGCGGCAATGCTAAAGCCAAGCTCGGTGCTACCAAAGACGCATTAAAAGACTTCAACCAAGCGATTTCCCTTGATGCCAAGCTTCCCCAGGCATATCTAAGTCGAGGCACCGTCAAGGCGATGCTAGGCGACGCTAAGGGCGAACTTGCAGACTTCAATAAGGCGATCGCCCTCGATCCTAATTATACCGAAGCTCACTACAATCTCGGTCTGGCAAAATCCGAGCTGGGCGATCCTCAAGGTGCGATCGTTAGTTTCAATCGGGCAATTGCGCTCAACCCGAAAGATCCCGAAACTTATAACGATCGTGGGAATGCTAAAGCTAAAACTGGCGATAATAAAGGCGCGGTCGAAGATTACAATCGGGCGATCGCGATCGATCCCAATCATGCCAAAGCCTATGCCAATCGTGGCTTAGTTAAAGCTAAAACTGGCGATAAAAAAGGTGCGATCGTCGATCTCAAAAAAGCTGCCAATCGATTTAAACTGCAACGACAAACCGCTAGCTATCAAAGAGTTATTGCCGAAATTAAACGGATCGGTTCGTAGATGATAATATGCTGAAGATTGGATATTTTTGCTGAAGATGAAAAACTACTTGTTGCCAACCGCTGTGCTTGGTACCATTGCCCTCGTTAGCTATGTTTCGCCTGCTGCGGCTCTGTCCCCAGTGGAGATTCAACGGATTGCCAGACAAACCACCGTACAGATTACTGGCTGTGACTTTGGTTCTGGCGTAATTATTCGCAAAGATGGTAACACTTACAGCGTGCTGACTGTGGCGCATAACTTTCAAAAGAGCGGTTGCGAGATTGTCACCGCCGACGATGCGAAACATCAGACTAGCAAAGCAAAACTGTTTCCGAATAAAGTCGATTTGGCAGTAGTTACCTTTACTAGCAGTAAAAACTATCCAATTGCTAAATTAATCGACAATTCCGATCGCGTCGAAGCCACCGAAACGATTTATGTATCTGGCTTTCCGTTGTCTACCGCCATTAATACCTCGGTATTTTCGATCGTCAAAGGAGATGTGGTTGCCAATCCCCAAAATAAACAACAGGGCAAAGGCTACTCGCTAATTTATAGTAATAATACCTTACCCGGTTATAGTGGCGGCCCAGTCTGGAACGAAAGCGGCGAACTGATTGCCATTCACGGACAAGGGGATATCGATACCAAGCTGCAAACGACTGTCAACGATAACGTGCGGGTGAAGACTGGATACAATTTAGGTATTACAATTAATACGTTCGCTAAGCTCGCCACCGCTGCCGGGGTGAACGGCTATACACCAACAAAAGTCGCCACCGTCAAACCCAAACCCGTCGAAGATTTACTCGCCGCTGCGCTGTTAGAAGAGAGTAAGGGCAACTATCAGGGGATGTTAGCGAATGCCGATCGAGCGATTTCCCTACAGGAACGCTCCGCGAACGCGATCGATGCTAACAACGCGCGACTGTACTATGTTCGAGGCGTTGCTAAATTTCAATTGAGCGATAGACAAGGCGCATTATCAGACTACAACAAAAGTATCGCCATCAATCCTAAATTTGCTCAAGCTCAATCTAATCGGGCTTACGTTAGGGCGGAATTGGGCGATACTAAAGGTGCAATGGAAGACAGCAATCGGGCGATTAGCCTCGATCCTAACTTACCCGAAGCTTATGTCAATCGCAGTCTGGCGAAGTTTCAGTTAGGCGATAATCGAGGAGTACTTGAAGATGCTACTCGCGCAATTGCCCTCAAACCCAACTTCGCTCAAGCCTATTCTAATCGCTGTCTTGCCAAGTCAGAATTAGGCGACGATAAAGGAGCGATCTCTGATTGCAATCGGGCACTTAGCTTCAATCCTAAATTAGCAGAAGCCTATCTCAATCGAGGTTTGGCTAAATTTAAGCTAGGGGAATATCAAGTATCGATCGAGGATGCCAATCGCGCAATTGCCCTCAAACCCAGTCTCGTTCAAGCTTATAGCAATATCGGTGCTGCCAAACTCGCACTCGGCGATAACAAAGGCTCGATCGAAGCCTGCAACCGCGCTCTGGCACTGAATCCCAACCTCGCTGAAGGCTATTTCGTGCGGGGGTTTGCTAAATACCAGAGCGGCGATAATCAAGGCGCGATCTCCGATGCTAACCGCGCCATTGCCCTCAAACCCAACTTCGCTCAAGCCTATGCCAATCGCGGGGTGGCGAAGTTAGCACTAGGCGACAAGAAAACGGCAATCGAAGATTTACGAAAATCGGCAGCACTATTCAAGCAGCAAGGGAAAATGGCAGACTATCAGCGAATTGTCACCGCAATGGAGCAAATCGGTTCGTAAGCCTACGAACTAATTGGTTTGGTTAGCTAGCGACTGAAGTCGCTGCTAATGATACGAAGTGCCGCGGCGCGGACAGGCTAATTAGGTCGGGTTGGCGGGGATTGGACTTCGTGGAGGGGCTT
>NZ_JANPLS010000425.1:0-4258 GCF_031422475.1 Chamaesiphon sp. VAR_48_metabat_403 | reverse complement strand
CCCACGCATAAAGACTCCGATGCTCTACCATTGAGCTAGTTATCCAGGTAGTTAGACTCCATTCTACCAGGGTAATTAGTTAATTAGGCAACAATGCACCGAATTTCAGTAGGATTGAGGTCAATGTCAGCTATGATAGATACTGGAGCTACACTTGGGCGCACTTATTCGCCTTGGGCGAAAAGCGTAGTCGCAGCGTGCCAAAAACTCTTCAACCGACACGCGCTTACTTTAAGCTTTTAATGTCAAAAATTATTGTCATCAGTCTATACAGCACTCAACATCGATTGATTTTAATATGAGGATCTAGAGATCTAATCCAACTGTAGTCCAAGCTTTGGGCAATTTGTATTGTCAACTCATATCCGAGATACTTCTTGCCGAATTTCGATACATTCTAGCTGCCTTTATGAATCCTACTAATAAACAGTCTTTTACAGTTACTACGCCGTTGTATTATGTTAATGACGTACCGCACATCGGACATGCTTACACGACAATGGCAGCGGATACGATCGCCAGATGGCAGCGACTGCAACATCGAGATGTGTTGCTGATTACTGGTACTGATGAACACGGGCAAAAAATCGAGCGAACAGCCATTGCCGCAGGTGTCGAACCTCAAGTTCACTGCGATCGCATTGTCGAGCGATTTGACTCGCTGTGGAGCAAGCTGAACATAAAATACGATAGATTTAGTCGGACGACAGCCGCTAATCATCAGCAGATCGTCAAGGATTTTTTCCAACGGGTGTGGGAAAGTGGCGATATCTATCAAGGCACGCAACAGGGTTGGTATTGTGTTGCCTGTGAAGAGTTTAAGGAGGAGCGAGATCTGCTTGAAGACAAGCACTGTCCACTCCATCCCAGCAAGCAGGTAGAATGGCGCGATGAAAGTAATTATTTTTTTAGACTTTCTAAATATCAACAGCAACTAGAAGCTTTATATGCCGAACATCCCGATTTTATCTTGCCCATCAGTCGCCGGAATGAAGTTCTCAAATTTGTAGCTCAAGGGTTGCAAGATTTTTCAATTTCGAGAGTCAATGTCAATTGGGGAATCCCGCTGCCAACAGATCCCGATCAAACAATTTACGTGTGGTTCGATGCCTTATTAGGCTATGTTACGGCTTTAATCGATCCCCATGCCGAAGCCAGTTTAGACAATGCTCTTCACTCCCGCTGGCCGATCGATTTACATCTAATTGGTAAGGATATTTTACGCTTTCATGCTGTTTATTGGCCTGCCATGTTGATGTCAGCAGGATTACCGCTACCAGAGCGCGTTTTTGCCCACGGTTACTTTACTAAAGATGGTAAAAAAATCAGCAAAAGTGAAGGCAATGCGATCGATCCGATCGCATTAGTCGATCGGTATGGTGCCGAACCATTACGGTATTATTTTCTTAAAGAAATCGAGTTCGGTCAGGATGGAGATTTTAACGAAACCCGATTTGTTGAAATCGTCAATGCCGATCTTGCCAATAGTTTGGGGAACCTAGTCAATCGCACCCTGAACATGGCAAAAAAATATTGCCAGGGTCGAGTACCAGATTGCAATGCCGCAGATATTTCTGCCGATAATCCCCTCAAAATATTGGGTCGAGATTTAGGATCTCAAGTGGATATCGCTTATAACAGTTTAGCTTTTAAAACTGCTTGCGAAGCAATTTTTAATCTAGTTCGCTCTAGTAATAAATATATTGACGATCTCGCGCCGTGGACGTTATTCAAACAAGATAAACATGCGGAGTTAGCCCAAGTTTTATATTCTGTTTTAGAATCAGCTCGGTTATCGGCTTACTTATTGTCGCCGATCGTCCCTAAAATTAGTACGGATATTTATCGACAGTTAGGGCTAAATATCGACTTCGATCTAAATTGCTGTAATAATAGTAACAACGATCTCGCTTCACAAGTTACCGTTAATTCCGAATCGCCGATCGATAACACCGCTGCAATCGAAAATTGGGAACATCATCAAACATGGGGGATTTTACAAGCAAATTACCAATTAGGCGAACCACAGCCAATCTTTACCAAGCTAGAATTGCCAACTGCTCCTAGTAGTTAGCTTTCATCCGCTCTAGATCGACTCAAGATTGAAGATCGTTATGCAGATCCAAATCTTTTAAAAAACTTTTTTAATTTTCATCTTTTTTCAAACTTTAAATAACTTTAAATTATAACGATGAATAGTTTTAGTCATGATGAAAATTCGATATTTTCAGCACAGCAGGTCTTGGAAAATCGCGGGAGAGTGGCAATTTTCGTCGATGGGTCTAACCTGTTTTACGCAGCACTCCAACTAAATATTGAAATCGATTATACAAAATTGTTAGCTCGATTGACTGGCGGTTCGCGATTATTGAGGTCTTTTTTCTACACTGGAGTCGATCGCACCAACGAAAAGCAACAGGGATTTTTGTTGTGGATGAGGCGCAATGGTTATCGGGTAATTGCCAAAGATTTAGTACAACTTCCCGATGGCTCTAAGAAAGCCAATCTGGATGTCGAAATTGCTGTCGATATGATGGCATTAGTCGGCTCTTACGACACCGCAGTGTTGGTGAGCGGCGATGGCGATCTTGCTTATGCTGTCGATGCAGTCAGTTATCGCGGCGTGCGCGTAGAAGTTGTCAGCTTACGATCGATGACTAGCGATAGTCTGATTAATGTTTCCGATCGATATATCGATCTCGAAAATGTCAAAGAAGAAATCCAAAAAACGCCCAGAAGTAACGTGGGACTGCTGTCGGTGACTCCCGACATCTGTTATTAACACAAGTTGATAGTTTAGTTTTTGGGTGTGGGGAATGTGGGAGGTATGGGAAGTAAATTAAAACTCGACTTTATAAAACCTCCCCATCCTCTTTCCGCGATCGAGTAACTGGTAACTTAGGTTAGTAGCGGATGCCGATAACTAATCGATCGGGAAAATATAGTAAAAGTCCCCTCATGGGAACAATCTAAAATCTAAATGACTCCCGATCTTTAGACTTAGCTTAGGTCAAGCATGAAAGTATACCACGGCCTAGAGATTGTCTTAACGATCGCGATTTTAGGGATGGGAGGGTGTAGTCGTCAACCTGCAAAACTACAACCCACTCCGACACCAACAGCAGTCGAAGCCAAACTATCGCTAGATAATCTCAGTTTCGAGCAAGTAGATAAACAGGGAAAACCGCTGTGGAAAGTCCGCGCACAGCGTGGTGTCTACGCACCCGATCGCAAAACAGCCAAAGTCACCAATATTACTGGAGATCTTTATCAAGACGGTCAAATTATCCTTCATCTCACCGCTAAATCGGGTGAATTAGAACAAGCAGGCGAAAAAATAGTCTTGCGCGGCGATGTCGTCGCTACCGAAACGCGGAATAATCTCGTCATCATCGGACAAGAAGTGACATGGCAACCCAAAGCCGATCTGCTCACCATTCGCAACCGCGTGCGTGCCACTCAACCCAAATTGCAAGTAGATGCCAATGAAGGTAAATATATCAGCCGCAAACAACAACTAGATCTAGCTGGAAAAATTACCGCATTTTCCACCGATCCCCGCTTGGCAATGCAGACAGAGCATCTCACCTGGCTGGTAAAAGACCAAAAAGTCATCGGCGATCGGCTCACCCAAATTCAACGCTATACAGGAAATCGCATTACCGACAGAGTTGTGGCTAATAACTTCTCTAGCGCGCTCGATCGCAAAATCATTAATTTACAGGGCAACGTCAGATTAGATGCCACCAATCCGATAATTCAGGTTAATGGCGAATCATTCTCCTGGAATCTCGGTCGCGAATTAATTACAGCCGATCGACCTTTAAAAATTGTCCATTTGCAAGAATCGCTCGTGTTCGATGCAAATGCTGGAGAACTCGATCTCAAAGCTTCCACTGCAACACTCACAGGCAATGCTACTGGTATCGCCACTCGCAACCAAACTAAACTCAGAAGCGATCGTCTAATCTGGCAAATTGCTTCCCAACAACTAGTTGGAACTGGTAATGTGGTCTATCAACAGGTCGATCCAGTGATTAAGTTTACTGGCACTCGTGGCATCGGCAAACTCCAAGATCGCTCGATCGTCGTCAGCAGCGATGGAAAACAGCAAGTTCGGACAGAATTTATCCCGAAATAGGCTTTAGTGGATAGTGGATAGTGGATGGATTTTGGAAATATACCCGTGCGCGCGGGGGCGCGGGGGGGGCGGGGGGGGGGGGGGGGGGGGGGGGGGGGGGGGGGGGGGGCGGGGGGG
>NZ_JANPLS010000424.1:0-11886 GCF_031422475.1 Chamaesiphon sp. VAR_48_metabat_403 | reverse complement strand
AAACCTCTGTTATTTCGGCCCTCCAGATATTGCTAATGACTTCTTTCAGGTACCCAGTAAAGATTTTGCCGATATTTACATTCAGCTCGAAACTGCCGATGCTTGCGTCGATACCGCCACTAAGTTCCAAGCTTCGGACTATTATCAAGATTATGTCAAAGAGCGGCTGAGTTTGCCCACTAGTGAGATCTTCGATACTCATCGCGCGACGCTCCCACCGCCAACCCAGATTAAGCAGTCGTTCTTCAAGCAATTACAAATTCTGACTCGTCGCTACGGACAATTAATCCAGCGCGATCCGGTCTATTTAGGACTATCGTTATTAACAGCCCCGATCGGGATTTTATTGGTCTGGCTGGCGACTAAAGATACACTCCAAGATCCGAATAAAGTCTTCGATGTGGCGACTAATCCTTTATTGACACCGTTTACAGGTTCGCCCAATCTCAATCGAGCGGGCATGGCACTCAAAATTTTGTTTGTATTTACCTGTGCTAACGTGTGGGTGGGACTGGCGAGTTCGCTCCAGGAGATTATTAAGGAATCGGCAATTTATCTCCGCGAACGCTTGGTAAATCTGGGATTGTTCGCTTATGTCAGCTCGAAATTATTGACATTAGGCGGTTTGGCGATCGCCCAAACCCTGCTAATTAGCGCGATCGTGCTAATTTGTTTCAAACAGCCCGAATCAGTTGCCGAACTCAGTCCGCTCAATTGGTATTTAGGATTGATTATCACCACCTTCTTGAGCATTTTTGCCTCGATTTGTCTGGGGTTGATGGTTTCTGCCAGCGTCAAAAACAGCTCTCAGGCGAATAGTGCGTTACCTTTATTACTGTTACCTCAAATTATCTTTGCAGGGGTGTTATTCGGGCTAGATAAGGTGGCTGTGGGTAAGTTTATCTCCTGGTTGACGATCGGTAGGTGGTCGATCGGTGCTTACGGTACGCTCATCGACCTCAATGTGTTAATTCCCACGAGTAACAATGATGCCGGGATCGATTTTTCCCAAGTAATGAAGGCTTCTAGCGTCTACGACACGACTTGGAAAAATTTAGGCTTAAATTGGGGAATGTTGCTCATCCAGAGTGTTGTTTATATTGGCATAACGATTTGGCTACTCAAGCGCAAAGATTTACTCAAGTCCCCCAAACGACAAACCCCCAGCAAGAAAGTCAGTTGAAAGCGAAAGGGAGTGGCAAGTTGAAAGTTGAAAGTGTTTCCCAGACAGCCCTGTCGTTAATGCAAACATCGGCTCTATGTTAAATTTCCCGCTCTCCACCCGCATAACCCTAACTAATTAGCCCAAACAATTCTAGATACACTCCCCACACCCCCCGTCCCCCAGTCCCCCAGTCCCCCTCCCCCATCCCCACATGGACATCTACTGCACTCGTCCGCGTTGCGAACAACCACTAAATTCATTTTCCGATTTAGACGATCGCCAGCTCCTGAAAACCGTCCATCAACGGCATTGTGCGAATTGTGGGATGCCCCTAATTTTAGATGGTAGATATCTCCCTTCTAAAGTATTGCAACAGGGGGGATTGGGTGTGGCATTTCTGGGCTGCGATCGCCGCACGCCGGGACTCAGAAAGTGCGTTATCAAACAGTTACAAGTCAACCCCAGCTTTAATACCGCCCAACTCGAAACCGCCACGACGCTCTTTCATCGTGAAGCCGAAGTGCTCGAAAAATTAGGCGAACATCCGCAAATTCCGCGTCTGTTCGCCTTTTTAGAAATGACCGCATCGGCTTCGCCACCCTATACCCAGCAAAAGTTTTTCTATTTAGTCCAAGAGTATATCGAGGGCAAAAATCTCCAAGCAGAATTGGCAATTAAAAAGCGGTTTACAGAGCCAGAGGTAATTTCGGTACTGCGGGAAGTTGCCAAAATTTTAGAATTCATTCACTTTAAAGGCTCCATTCACCGCGATATTAAGCCCTCGAATATCATGCGCGACTTGCAGGGGCAAATTTATTTAATCGATTTTGGGGCTGTCAAGCAGGTAGTTGCTGAGACGGCGCGCAAGAGCGGGAACGATAATCGCAGTCTGACATGCGTATTTACGCCCGAATACGCACCGTGGGAGCAACGCCAGGGACAGGCAATCTATCCTTCTTCCGATTTATATGCCCTCGCCGTTACTTGCCTGAATCTGCTCACGGGTAGAGCACCGCAAGATTTATTAAATATCGACACTAATGAGTGGCAATGGCGCACGCCAGATCTGCAAGTCAGCGATGCCTTGGCAGACATCATCGATAAGATGCTCCGCAGTCTGCCCTCAGAAAGATTTCAGTCAGCGCGAGATGTATTAGAAGAGATCGAACATACTTGGGGTATTCCGGTTTTGAGTATGCCGTTCTCGAATATGCAAAATGCGAATAGTACGCCGATTCCGAGTACGTTGGTGTTGGGTACCTTTGCAAACGAGCCACAACCCGCCAGCGAAATTGCGCCGCAGCATCACGAAAATGGTGCCACGACAGTCGAAAACTATCCGATTCAGCCAGAAGAAGCACCACTCCAAGTTTATAACTCCCAGATCGAGAAAGTAGAGCCGATCGCCGCCAAAAAGCCTTGGCTCAAAATTGGTGCGATCGCGGCGGTGTTGGGTTTAGGTGCTTTCCTGCTAGGTAAAATCTGGCAGCCTACTGCCAACTCGCCACTAAATGCCGCACTTTCCCGCACCAGCAGCACTGGAGATCGAGTTTTACTCACCGTGGAAGGCAGTAAAGATACCGATCGATTTAAGAATTTAAAACGGGCAGGAATTTTAGCACTGACTAATAAAAAGTATGACGAAGCGATTACTAATTTCCAAGCAGCTCTGAACCTCAACCCCAACTCCCCCGAAACGCGGATTTATTTAAATAACGCCCTGATTGGCCATCGCAAAAGTTATACAATTGCCGTCTCCGCGCCGATTTCGCGATCGCTCGATCGCGCTTCGGAAATGTTACGCGGGTTTGCCCAAGCGCAATCCGAACTGAATCAATCTGGTGGTGTCAACGACGCAGAAATCAAACTGCGGATCGTGGATGATAGCGACGATCCTAAAAAGATCGAAACTATCGCCACGGGAATTGCCGAGCAACCGGACATTATGGGCATCGTCGGACACAATCGCAACGATGTCACCATGAAAGCAGCGGTAGTTTACGATCGCCAGAAAATAGCTTACATCGCCCCAATTAGCACGGCAAACGAACTCACCAGTGCCGCTAAACCCTACATATTTAGAACTAACGTCAAAGGCGAAGCAATCGCTCAAAAATTAGTCGATCGCTTGGTAGATAAAGAGAATAAGCGCAAAGTCGCCATTTTTTACGTCCCGACAATTACTTATAACGACCAATTTAAAACTGAATTTGCGAAGCAATTAACCACTAAAGGCGGGCAAGTCGTCTGTAGCTTTAAGTTTTCCACCGTCTCTTCCACCGTCTCTTCAACGGCATCCCCAACGGCATCTCCAACGCCTGCCAGCACGTCTGCGTTCGATCCCGAAGCCGCACTCTTACAAGCCAAAGCAATGGGCGCAGAAGCGATTCTCGTCCTCCCTGTCGGACGTTCCAATCGCGAGGCTTTGCGGGTATTAAAACTCAGAGCCGAAAAATATCCCGAACTGAGCGTGTTGAGCGATACGGCTTTATACAGTGTGGCTACCCTCAAAGCAGGCAAAGGATCGGCAGGATTAATTATGGGCGTACCTTGGCAAGAATCAGAAAGTTCGGCGCAATTTTCTACAGGTGCCCAACAACTCTGGAATACTCAAGTTAACTGGGCGACTGCGACTTCTTATAATGCGGTTAAAGCAATGGGGATGGCAATTAAAGCCGAAGATAATCCCTCGCGTACCAGCGTAATGGAAACGCTTGCCAAAACTGAATTTCTAGGTGCATCTGGCAAGTTACAATTTACCAACGGCGAGCCAACCGATCGCTATATCTTAGTCCAAGTCGCCCCCACTCCACCCAATTATAAATACTCGTCTCGCACTGGATTTGATTTTGTACCGATCGAATAGATTGAGTAAGGGGGATAGTGGATAGTGAATAGTGGATAGAGTTTTAATCTTCCCAGTCTCCCCGTCTCCCCGTCTCCCCGTCTCTCCGTCTCTCCGTCCCCCAGTCCCCCAGTCCCATCTCCAATGTAATGTCTAATCAATATTTACCGATCGTTGAAAGTATCGCCACTGGCACTCCCCAGCACATCGTTTATCAAAGCGATGCAGCTAAATTTGTGTCCGCTCTTTATGGTGCCCAGGCGCAACAACCGCAGATCGAGAGGATTTATAAAAACACGCGGATCGATACTCGACATTTAGCGATCGATTTATTGACAGATGAGGTGGTTAGGTTTTGTCGAGAACCGAATAATATCAAACAGAGGATGCAATTATATGCCGAATGTGCCATTCCCTTAGCAACAGAGGTAGCAGGTAAAGCAATTGCGATCGCCGCTCAACGTGCTGAGTCCGATCGCATCGATGTTGCCAAAATTATCGAATCGATCGGGCTGATTGTGTTTGTCACAAGCACGGGATTTTTAGCACCAGGTGTCGATACCAAAGTAATTGAAAATTTAGGATTGCGGCGCAATATTGCCCGCATCCCGGTTAATTTTATGGGGTGTGCGGCGGGAGTTACCGGGCTGCGAGTTGCTTGCGATTATCTCCGCGCTTATCCTCAGAGTAGGGCATTAGTGATCTGTCTGGAACTGAGTTCGATTAATTCGAGTTTTGAAGACAATCTCAACGAGATTATCATTCATAGTATTTTTGGCGATGGTTGTGCAGCCGTGGTTTTGGGTGCTTGCAAAACAGAAAAATTAGCCACCCAAGACCGATTAATTATTAGAGATAACTTTAGCTACCTCGTCGAAGATACCGCCGATGGCATTGTATTAGATGTCAGAGATAATGGCATTACTTGTCAATTGTCGCCCCAATTACCCAGCTATATCGAATCTGGTGTCGATCCGATTATTACCAACTTTCTCAAACAACATCATCTCACTAAAGCCGAAATTGATTTGTGGGCGGTGCATCCTGGTGGTACCAGAATTATCGAAAAAGTTCAGCGTTCCTTAGAACTCAGCGACGATCGCGTTGCTGATAGTTGGGAAATATTACGAGAATATGGCAATATGCTCAGTTGTGCCGTAATATTTGTGATCGAACGAATGCTAATTAGGATTGATGCCGATGCTGGTAATCGCGATCGCGTAGCGTCTCCCGTGGAGAATCGCCAGCAGCAATCGAATGGTAGTGACGATCCGCCCAGGTCGATCGATCCCTTAACTGGAATTGCTTTCTCCTTTTCGCCTGGAGTCGGTATCGAAGGTCTGTTATTTCAAAAATATTAAATTTCTTCTATTAATCATCCCTTAATATCCCTAAAAATATGGCTCCCGAACATCAAACCGAACTACTTAATCCGATCGATAAACAACCACCAACAGAACGAGAATTACCACCCCATCCTCCCACAGGGAGACCGCCGAGCGATTCTCCACGGGAGACGCTACGCGATCGCGAACTGCCCCCGCATCCGCCCGCAGGCAGACCGCCAGCCGAGCGACAACTTCCTCCTCATCCACCTGCCGCACCACCCCTCAACGAGCCAGGATCGCTAGTATCCCCAGCCGATCGCCGACCGTTAGATGAGCATGAAGCTCCGCCCCATCCACCTGACGGACAACCATTAGCAAATGTCTGGATTTATGATGGCGCAGCCTACGATCTGACCGAATTTATCGCCAAACATCCCGGCGGACAATTTTTTATCGGACGCACTAAAAATCGAGACATCACCACGATCGTCAATATTTTTCATCCCAACCCCGAAAAAGTCAAAAGAATCATTCAAAAATACGCCCTCGATCGCGAAGCTAGACCGGAAGATATCCATCCTAAATATAACGCCCCACCATTTTTGTTTAAAGAAGATTTTAATGGTTGGAAAGATACGCCTAGATATAGTTTTGAGAATAAAGAGCAACTATTAAATAAAATTAAAGCCAGAGTCAATCAACCAGAATTTGCCAAAAAAGTAGCTAGCCAAGACCGATTATTTGATATAGTTGGTATTAGCTTGTTCGGCATTTATTTGCTCAGTCAATGGTTGTATTTAGACGGCAACCAATATTTACCCGCCTATCTATTTATTCCCGCGATCGCGATTTTGAGAATTGCCTTAGCTGGAGTCGGACATTACCTAATCCATCGCCCACAAGTTGGTATTAATAAAGTACTAGCCAGTCTATTTGATATCAACTACGTACCGCTAGCCTTAGTCGTCACCGACGGACACACATTACTGCATCACCCCTTTACTCAAAGTGAAGTCGATATCAAAAAAAGCGTCTTTACGGCAATTTTAGAACTCCCACGTTACTATCGCATCCCCATCCATAGCTTTCATAAAGTCGGTCATTTAGTAATTGGCATGTTTCTCCGAATTGCCGATTTATTTCTGCTCACCTTCAAAATTGGAGCCAAAGATCTCTACGGTTCTTGGCAATTTGGCGTACCCCATTTTATCGGCAGCTTTGGCATTCATTTATTACTACTCGCCGAATTCGTTTTATTCTGGATGCACGGTGCATTAGGTGTATGGGTCGCCCAGTTTATGATTACACTGTGGATTAGCACATTTATGATTGTCGCCAGCCACGATTTCGAGCATCGGGATAGCGATGATGAATGGAATATCGAAATCGATTGGAGTAAAAAAGATTGGGCGGTAGAACAGATTAAAAATTCCTACGATCTGACAATGGTGGGTAATAAGTACCTCGATTGTTTCCTCTCGGCGGGTTTAAGTCCCCATCGCGTCCATCACGTTTTACCGCAGCAACGCAGCGGCTTCGCTAACATTTTAAGCGAAAGCATCGTCCGCGAAGAAGCCGAGCAATTTGGCATTAAATGGGTAGAACCTAAAAATTTCTTTACCGAACGTTTACCGCGCTTGGTAACTAATTATTTAGCAGTTCCTTCTAGAATGGCAAAAGAAAATAATCATGGCATCTTCAAAGAGCATTTCCATCCCCAAGCATTAATCAAAACACTAGATTATGCCTTCAAAGGTTGGACTGGAGTTGGTTCGATTTAAATAGGATGTCCGAGCAGTCTAAGAGGATGTCTGAAAAGGGATGTTTGATGTGAATCGTAGATCTAAATCCCTCTTTTTAAGGGAGACTTCCATCCGGTTGGGGGGATTTCTAGGGTTTATGCTGAAGAGAATTGACTTTTCAGACATCTTCTAAGATTTAATTTGGGAATGTGCGCTTTTCGATCGAGAACGGGGAATACTAAGTCAATTATTCCCTCGCGTTCCGTTATGCAAACATTAATCCGGATTATCGTCATCGGTAGCATTACACTAGGTTCCACTCAACTCCTTGCTCAAAGTGTCTTCCCCAAGCCAGGTTGTAATATCAAAGGGAATATCTCGTGGAACAAAGATAAAAAACTCTATCATTTGCCAGGGATGAAGGATTATGAGATCGTTAAGATCGATCCGGCAAAAGGCGAACGATGGTTTTGTACGGAGTCGGAAGCAATTGCTAATGGCTGGCAGAAAGCACCAAAATAAACGGTAGCGATCGAGTATCTTTGAGTAGAGTGTGTCTCCATGCATATTGCTCTACCCATCTTTTTTATTTCCCACACCCCCAGATTGAGATCCTGGGGATGCAAGATTTTCTAGTCGATCGGATAATGGAAGTAGAGATCTGAGCATACCCAAATTTTATGAAGTTACTCCCGACACTCGATACACCTAGTCCCATTCAGTTATGGCAATGGATTACTGAGCCGACCGAATATTTGCATAACTACGATCGACAGTGCGGGGATATTTTCTCTGTTAAAATGTCTGGGCCACTAAATCGGGCGGTTTTTATTAGCAATCCTCAATCGATGCAAGCGGTATTAACTAACGATACCAAGCAATTTTCCGCACCCGGATCGAGCAATCAGATCTTAAAACCTTTTTTAGGCGATCGCGGCATTATTTTACTCGATGGGGGCGAACATCGTCAACGCCGACAGTTATTAATGCCCCAATTTCACGGCGATAAAATTCGGGCGTACACAGATCTCATTTGTGAGGTGACGCGAGACGTTGTCAGTCAATGGCAAGTGGGTGAAACTATTAATATCCGCGAGCAAATGCAGTCAATTTCGCTCTCGGTAATTTTACAGGCAGTATTTGGATTATACAAAGGAGAACGATACGATCGAATTCGGGATAAATTAGTCGCAGTGCTAGCATTAGTTGAATCGCCAATTAATGCTAGTTTTTTATTAATACCTGCATTACAACAAGATTTAGGCGCGTGGAGTCCGTGGGGTCGATTTTTACGCGATCGCGCAGAACTCGATCGATTACTATATGAAGAAATTGCCGAGCGTCGTCGCAATTATCAACCCGATCGAGCTGATATTCTTACATTACTAATTGGTGCGAAAGATGCCGATGGTAATAGCATGAGCGATATCGAACTGCACGACGAATTGATGACATTACTATTCGCCGGACATGAAACCACCGCCACCGCCATCTCTTGGGCGGTTTATTGGGTGAATTATCTACCAGAAGTCAAGCAAAAATTACTAGCCGAACTTGCTACGATCGGTACCGAACGCGATCCGATCGCGATTAGTCGTCTACCTTATCTCAATGCCGTTTGTTCGGAAGCTTTACGGATTTATCCAGTCGGGATGCTCACATTCCCCCGGATCGTCCAAGAACCTGTTGCTTTACAAGATTATAACATCGAGCCAGGAACGATGATTGCAGGCTGTATTTATCTTACTCACCACCGTGAAGATATTTATCCCGAACCACATTTATTCAAACCAGAACGCTTTTTAGAACGTCAATTTTCGCCCTATGAGTTTATCCCCTTTGGCGGCGGCAGTCGTCGCTGTATCGGCATGGCACTAGCGCAATTAGAACTAAAATTAGTCGTACTTGAAGTTTTCGCCAATTGTCAACTCGAACTCACAGGTAAATTACCAGTCGTACCCGTCCGTCGCGGCGTAACTTTAGGGCCAAAAGGGGGAATTGAGGCTAAAGTTCAGTCAATACTACTCTAATGAGAATTTTGAGAATCCAGTCGGCACTAATTAAGTAGACTACAGCGTAACTCGATCGCTGCCGAGTTTTCCAAAATCTTCGCTATTCTCATGGTAGTAAATACTGAGACATTCCATTCCAAGGTCGAGATCCACTGATGATAAAGTCAAAATCCCTAATTCAACTATTTACCCCGATCCTATTAAGCATTATTCCGATCTTCGGACTCAGCGGTTGCAATCTCGTCAACCAAATCGGGCAACCGAGAACCGAATTCGATCTTGCAAATCAACAGTTGCTGAAGAATTCCGAGCTTAATTTATACGATGACAGTCTCATCGAGAAATTTCAGCAGATCGGACAGCCTGCCGTAGCCAAATTGACACCACAGCTTCAGGATAAAAATAGGCAAGTAAGAGAGCATACAGCATACGTCTTGGGCAAAATGGGAGAGACAGCAAAATCTGCCGTACCCGCTCTAACCCCTTTACTCAAAGACCCTGAATGGCAGGTTCAACATGCGGCCGCCAAAGCACTGGGTGAGATGGGGACAGCCGCAGCACCCGCTATTGCCGCACTCATCGCCGAACTTCCCAAGCCAGATTCAGAAACACACATAAATACAACGCCAGAATTATTAAGCCAAGTCGGCAACTCTGCCGTTCCAGCACTCATCATCGCGCTCGAAGATCGGGATAAAGTGGTGAGATCTAGAGCGGCGTATGCATTACAACTGATGGAGGCAACCGCCAAACCTGCCATTCCAGCACTGATAAAAATATTCAAAGACCCAGATCCAGGAATGAGATCGAGCGCAGCCTCGGCATTAGGCGCAATGGGTACAACCGCCAAACCTGCCGTTCCCACACTGATAAAAACGCTCAAAGACCCAGATCCAGGAGTGAGATCGAACGCAGCATCGGCATTATCAAAAATCCAAACAGAAACTAAACTCATCCTCCCCGTTCTCATCGCCACACTTGCAGACAAAGATGAATCAGCGCGAAAGAATGCAGTCAGAACCCTACTACAGATGGGGTCGGCAGCCAAGCCCGCAGTCCCCGCACTCGTGCTCGTGCTCAAAGACCCCAACCAATCAGCAGACACATTCACCCGCACGGATGCAGCCGAAGCATTAGGTCGAATCGGTGCGATCCCAGAACTGAGCGCAGCACTCCAAGATCCGCTCCCCATCGTCCGCTGGCGCGCAGCATACGCACTAGGTAAGATTGGTGATGCTGCCAAACCTGCCATCCCCACACTCATTACTGCACTTCAAAACGACCAAAATGCAGACGTGCGGCGGCGGGCAGCCGAAGCATTAGGCGAAATCGGTACATCAGCACAACAACCCACAGTTTCCGCGCTCAACAAGGCAAGCAAAGACCCAGACGGATGGGTGCAACGGGGAGCAGCAGAGGCTTTAAAAAGGCTAGACGATCGGAAATCTGAGTAGCTCTTCTACATAAAAAGTCGTACCGCACCATCGACCAGTGCTGTCATATTGACGCACCAACCGTTGTCTGTGTCCGCTTTCGTGTACCCAGCCGATTTCGACACAGAAGGGGTGCCCTAGCGCGATTTGGGTGGGTGCGGTGGTGTAACCGCCATCGGGATGGAGGAGGATTTGATAAGCTCGTCCATCGAGGGTAAATTTGAGTAGCCGATCGCTAGTCGCCGTGAGATCGATCGAGTCGTTATCTGCTACTAATTGGTACCCGCGATCGAGTGCGGTCAATGTCGAGTGCGATCGAGCCACAGTCCGCGATGTAGACTGGGGATAAAATGTCGTCGCCGTACCTTGCCAAGTGCCTAATAAATCGGGGATGGTAAGCTGGGAACGTGCGGGTATTGTCGTACCTTGACGATGTTCGCTCACGAAAGTTACCCGATCGAATTTACCATCGACATCGAACAGCTGAATCGTCCGAAAGCGACGATCGATTGCGATTAACGAGAATTCGGCGATCGTTTTCACACCCGCAGTCACCGCCAGCGCGCCGGAACTAAATGCACCCGGATCGAAATAAATTGCTCCGATTCCTGGCGGCGTACTAAAATCCCACACGACTTCTTTAGCATAGCGTTCGGTACTATTGGGAAGGGGATAAAAGCGGGTTAGTACCAAATGGATGGCTTGGTTGTCGCGGACACCTTCGAGTTTAATGATACTGGGGATATCTTCAATTAAGTCCCCTGCAGGTTTAACGGTAGCGAAGGAACCTACCCATTCACCCAGATTTCTAAGGACGCATTCCCATTGAGATTTCATTTAGTGAATAATGGTAATGTTAAAGGAGGAATTCTCTGATTTGAGACTACTTTCTTGCTTACGCTTGCCACGAGTTACGGCAATAACGCTATCGATGTATGAGCCTTGCATGAATATTCCTCACACCAGTATTCAGAGACATTCTCTATCATAGTCAGCAATCTGATGTATTGAAAGGCAAGTTAATATGCCCGAAATGCTCTGGGAGTCATGCCGACAAATTTGCGAAAATGCTTGGTCAAATGGCTCCGATCGGCAAATCCACAGGCTAGGGCAATATCGATAATTGCTGCATCATTTTGCTTTAATTGCCGCTTGGCTCGATTACCTACTGGCTCGACACGCTTAAAATTGTGGGTAAGAGTTAGCGATCGCCACTATGATCAACCCCAATATCAAGTATAGAATAGAACTCACATCGGAGCAGCGAGAGGAGCTGATAGAAATTAGCAAAAATGGCAAAAAAACGGCAAAGCAAGTGAATCACGCCAATGTGCTATTAATGGCAGATGATAATGCAGTAG
>NZ_JANPLS010000423.1:0-2589 GCF_031422475.1 Chamaesiphon sp. VAR_48_metabat_403 | reverse complement strand
CAAATTTTACGGATCTGTCATTTCAAATGTTCTACATCCAATCAGTTGTATCAAATTGTGAATGCTTTCGGAACTTGTCAATGACCTTCCGCAATATGGCTTAATATTGCGTAGCTTTAAGACAACAAGACGTAATATTGGGTAACTGTAATGCTTGAATTTGACACTATTTATGATACCAAACAATTGATTAATAGCTGAAACCATTACCCTGAAATACAAAGTTTTTTACTTTACTTATCGGTACCTAGATAAAGTCTTAACCGCTGACAAGTGATGACAAGTAATTCGCTCTTTTATTTTCACGAAACCTAAGTTATAGTCGATACACCGCTCTTGCCAAGCTAATTGTCATCAACCCAACAAACCAAACACATTTCTTTAATTACTCGATCATGAAAACTTCAACACTCAAAAAGACGCGCATTTTCAAATTGATATCTGAATCGGCAATCAGGAAGGATTATATCGATCTATCCCCTTGGCAGTCGATCGAACTAAGAGCAAAATTACCCAAGTCAATTTACTGGATTCAACCCACAGAACGAGGAAAAATACATTGGAATATCGATCTACTTCAGAGTTACCTAATCAATGGGGATTGCCCTCAGCACCAAGCATTAGTCGATGAGTTCCTAGCGACTTTACCGACCGCCGCGTGAATGCCAAAAACTCGCCCAAACACTAGTGTTCAAACGAGTTTTTGATTTGTACTATCTCTGTAACTGGCTTTTCTTCGCGGGAACTCCAGTTAGCTGAGTCAAATAGCCCAAGCACAATTCAATCGCTGTACGACGATCAAACCTAAAGAAGGGGCATTGTCGTACAGTTTAACACTTTCAAATCACTCAACTACTTACTTGCAAAATGACATCATCCATAGCTCGGACTCTGAAAAAAGTACCACGAAAAGCAGACCGCTGGGATCGTGAAAGCCTCAAAGTCAACCTAGAACTGACAGTGGATCGACCTCTGTTACTGTTACTAGCTACCCATCCCGATGAGATCGCAGAAGCAAAAGCATTGAATGATTGCATCCCCCCACACTTACTCGGTTTATGGGTTAACCTTCCATCATCCCGCGTAGAATCCATCTACAGCCACGGGATTTTAAAGCTTCGCCCTGATTCACTGTTTACGAGATTTGACACCTATGGAGAGGAAGTATTCTCTGGCTTCAGATCCCACATGTTGAAGATCAATCGATCTGTTGGAAATTGCATCTACATGGCTGTTCCTTCGCCTAATCCCGAATGGTGGTCGATCGATCCTTGTGTCGATTGTCAATATCTCGATGACAAGGTATTGATTCCCGCCACATGCACGGGCTTCAGCTTGGAAGATTACAAGTAAAGACAAGGAAGTCCTCGAATTAGCTCATGGCTGAAAACGGGGACTTCATTGAATCAAACAATTAACTCAAATATAACATGAACTCCACTCAGTCAGTCAGCTACAGCCAATCTTTAAACAATTTTCAGCCAGAACACATAAAAGAATTTCGAGATAGTGCGATCGATGATGTTACCGCCGCCCACAACTTCAGATCGTTCGAGCCATCCACTAACCCGAATGACACGGGATCTGAATATGAGCTAGACGAGATTTTCTGTATTCTCATTGATGAGCCAATCCACCTTAATAACGGTGGATTAAGCGGCAAGTCTCAGCAAGAGTTAGTTAATACCCTGCATGGTGGCGTATGGGTGTTTGAAGGGCACAAAGGGAAACATGTGAAGCCCAACGAACCGCGCAAAGGCAAGCAAAAGAAAGTAATCAGCGATGAGTTTAAACTCGAAGTAGAACAGAAATATATTAAATATGAATCAGTTAGAGGGAAAGGGAATCAACAAGTATTTATTCCTCATGTTTCAGTTCGAGTAGCTATCTTGATTGATAGAAATATAAAATATTCTGTATCAAAAGATAAGCGAGTGCCTAATTATGTTTCTCCAGAAGGTCTAGAACTGGATGACATCGACCCTAATTTCTGGAGTTGGTATTTAGCTACTCCCTACTCCCTCGGTATTACTGAAGCCGCTAAAAAAGTTTGCAGTATTGTTTCTAATGGTTTTCCTGCAATCGGACTAAACGGGGTTGCTGGCTGGAGTAATGGCAAAGATGACAACGGAAATAGATTAGTTCATAAAGAGTTATTACCTTTCTTAAATGGGCGTGAGATCGTACTTGCATTTGATATCGATAAAGCTGCCAAGACTGTTAAAAATGTCAATGCAGAGAAGCTAAGTTTTTACAATTGCATCAAGAATAAATCTAGCGTACTAACTGAAATTAAATGGGATAGCAGCTACAAAGGTGTTGACGATTGGTTGGGGTCGATAGCAGACGAAAATAGACGCGAGGTAGACCTATCAAAAGCTTTCCTCGATCGCTCTGAAGCCATAAAGCCTGAAGTTCCCAAACCTAAAACGAGTAGTAAAAATGATGGCAATGGTTCTAGTAACGAAGATATCAAGTCTCAATTCACTAGTTCTGTCGAGGCTGGATTAGTCGAAGTTATTTTCAACGAGAAAGGGGAATCGAAAAATGTACCAATCGGGAATCATCTTGAAGCAATAGCGCGAGTAA
>NZ_JANPLS010000422.1:0-8793 GCF_031422475.1 Chamaesiphon sp. VAR_48_metabat_403 | reverse complement strand
CGACATATTGATGGGGTGGAACTAAATCTGGTGCGTGGTAGTTGAGGTTGGGATCTTTGTCGTAGCCGCGTGCGGGTTGGATGCCGACGAAGACGTTGCCGAATTGAATGCCGGGGATGGGGTAGGTTGTTGTGCTTAGTTTAGATGGCGAATCCCCCCTAGCCCCCCTTAAAAAGGGGGGGATCGGATCTAGATCTGTGCGGGAATCTATGTTCAAAGTCCCCCTTGGAAAGGGGGACTAAGACTCCGGATCCGGTTCCCCCCTTTTTAAGGGGGGCTAGGGGGGATTCGCCACCTTCGCAACCCACCAATTACCCTATCCCAGGTATTCAATTCGGCAACGTCTTCGTCGGCATCCAACCCGCACGCGGCTACGACAAAGATCCCAACCTCAACTATCACGCACCCGATTTAGTTCCACCCCATCAATACGTCGCCTTCTATCACTGGGTACGCGCTAACTTCGGTGCAAATGCGATCGTCCATGTGGGCAAACACGGTAACTTAGAATGGCTCCCAGGTAAAAGCGTCGCCCTGTCCGAAAATTGCTATCCCGAAGCCATATTCGGTGCAATGCCGCATTTATACCCCTTCATCGTCAACGATCCTGGTGAAGGCTCCCAGGCAAAACGTCGCACCCAAGCCGTCATCCTCGATCATCTCACCCCGCCAATGACACGGGCGGAACTCTACGGGAGTTTAAATCAGTTAGAAGGTTTAATCGATGAGTATTATGAAGCCCAAACACTAGATCCTCAGAGGATGCCAGTAATTCGCGATCGATTAATCGCCCTGATCCAACAAGAACATCTCCATCAAACTCTTGGTATTGACATTGGTACTGGCGATGAAATGATGTTGTCACAGTTTTTAAATACCGCTGATGGCTATCTGTGTGAACTAAAAGAAGCCCAAATTCGGGACGGTTTGCATATATTTGGGTGCTGTCCCCAGGATACACAATTAAGGGATTTGGTGGTCGCGATCGCCCGTAATCCTAATGCTAATAGAATGGGTTTAACTCGTGCGATTGCATTAGATTGGGAATGGGATTTCGATCCGTTGACGGCTGATTTGGGAGCAGAATTGGCTATTACTCACCTTCTCAAAGAAGCTAACACTCAAACGAAGCCAGTCAGAAAATCTATTAGGATTATCGGCGACGCAGTAGAAATCCTCGAAGAATACGCAGCAGAACTAGTCAAACAGTTAATAGAAAGCAGCATAATTGATGCTGATTACCCACATTCCGCACGATTGAAATCGTCGCTCGTGGTGCAAAGTCCGCCTACGCGGACTAATCTTCTCAACCCGCCTAGGCGGGTTTCGCAACACGAGCAGCGGTTTCAACCGCTGAAGTCTCTCGGCACTCACACCCAATCCGAACTAAACTGGATCGCCACCCGCCTCCTCCCCGCCCTGCGCCAAACCCCCCAGGAAATGACTAACCTCCTGCGCGGCTTAAACGGCGAATACATCCCCAGCGGCGCATCCGGCGCACCTACCAGAGGGAAACCCGAAGTCCTCCCCACTGGACGCAACTTCTACTCCGTCGATATCCGCGCCGTCCCCACCGAAACCGCCTGGTGCCTGGGTCGTAAAGCCGCAGAAGTGCTGATCGATCGATATACCCAAGAACACGGCGAATATCCCCAAACCCTCGGCTTATCAATCTGGGGCACATCCACGATGAGAACTGGGGGCGACGATATCGCTCAAGCCCTAGCCCTCATTGGTGTTCAACCAGTTTGGGATGGAGTATCGCGCCGAGTAGTTGATTTTGAGATTTTACCTGTATCAATCTTAGGTCGTCCCCGCGTCGATGTTACCTTACGAATTTCCGGTTTCTTCCGCGATGCTTTCCCCAATTTAATTGACTTATTTGATAATGCCGTTAAAGCCGTCGCAGCATTAGATGAAACTCCCGAACAGAATCCATTAGCGCAACAAGTTCAACAAGAACAAGCTAAATGGTTAGAGCAAGGATTAACATTAGATGAAGCTCAGACTCGATCGCAATACCGGATTTTCGGGTCTAAACCTGGTGCCTATGGTGCCGGATTGCAAGGATTAATCGAATCCCAAAATTGGGAAACCGAAGCAGATTTAGCCCAGGCTTATATTAATTGGAGTGCCTACGCTTATACCAGCAAAGCCGAAGGTATCGCCGCACCGGAAGCATTTAATCAACGCTTAGGCAATATGCAAATCGTCCTCCAAAATCAAGATAATCGTGAACATGACTTGCTCGATTCTGATGATTATTATCAATTTCAAGGTGGCTTAACTGCCGCCATCAAACAAGTATCTGGTAAAGCTCCCGAAGCCTATTTCGGTGATAATTCTCGCACCGAAAATCCCAAAGTTCGCAAACTAACAGAAGAGATCGACAGGGTATATCGATCGCGTGTCGTCAACCCCAAATGGATCGCCGGAGCCATGCGCCACGGCTACAAGGGAGCCTCAGAAATGGCAGCGACTCTAGATTTCTTATTTGCTTATGATGCCACGGCTAATTGCGTTCAGGACTTCATGTATCAAGGTGTCGCAGACGCTTATTTATTTGATGAATCAGTCCGAGAATTTATCGAACAAAATAATCCCTGGGTGCAGCGAGATATGGCGGAAAGGTTGCTCGAAGCTAATCAGCGGGGTTTGTGGGAAGATGTTGAATTGGGGACGTTGGAGCGGTTAAGGTTGATGGTTAATGAAGCCGAAGGAGTGATAGAATCGCAAGGAAATTAACGAATATTATATTTCAAATAATAACTTCAAGTATTCTAAATTATCAATGTCCTTAATTATTTATCTAAAAGATCCAACATCTGAAGAGCTAATCTCTATCAACAAGGAACTATCTAGATCGAAACTACCACCGTATAATTATGATGAAAGTCTTGTGCCGAAAGACATCAAGTTTCCAGACTTTAACTGGGGTTTTACAGATAGATATCATTATAACAATCTTAAAATAATATCTGCAAAATTGTGGCAAAATCCAAACTGGATTACAGACAGAGATTTTGTTCATCCTCAATACCGTAAAGACAGCGAAATAGAACTTGAAAAATATCTTCTAGAAGAAGTAAGAATTCAAGATAAATCACATCTGGCTTGTCCTAGCTTCTATGGTACTGATTATATCCCTGTGGATTTCGGCTCGATCGATTTACCCCTATGGTCGATAACATACTATGGATCTAGTGTTAACTTGTGTAGGGAACTTGAATTCATAGCTAGTTCTCTACAATTCGATCTAGATCGACACCATCCCTATTTTGCTTGGGCTAAAGAATGGGATAAAGAGTGGGAACAGGAAATAGATATTATGTATGATGAAGATATTTTAATGGGTGAAAAGAGAATATTATGTCAGCTATACAATATTGCATCTCTTTCTATTAAATATAATTTAATTGTTGTGTTTAATTAAAGATTTGGTGCCGATCGATCGCGGCTCTAGATATAATAGTAGCTAGATTCCTGAGCTTACCTATCAATGAATACTCAGCTAGTAGATTCGATCGTTCAGATGGTTGAAACCCTTCCCCCAGCAGAACGGGAATTAGTCAAACAGAAACTATCTATATTACCCGATGTTCCTTCCGTTCGCGGAGCGTCTGCCTCAGCAGAAAGGCTACGCCAACGAGATTGGGCTGAAAGCAAGACCAATCTTACATTAACAGATCGGCGGGCTTTTCTTCGCCAACCTCTAGCCCAAAGACAACTTATTCTAGCCACACAAGCCGAGCAAATGGTCGAACATTATCAAACATCAACTGAATGGCGAGAATTAATGACTGGAGACATTATTGATGACTAGCTCGAATTCACCACAAAGGGGAGAAGTTTGGCTGGTCAATTTCGACCCAACGCTCGGTACAGAAATTAGAAAAATTAGACCAGCAGTAGTCATCAGCTCGAATAATATTGGCATATTACCGATTAAGCTGGTTGCTTCTATTACAGATTGGAAAGATTGGTATGCGGGAAATTTATGGCATATTAAATTATTGCCTAATCCCGATAATGGTTTAAGTAAAGATTCTAGTGTCGATACCCTCCAGCTTCGCGGTGTCGATCTCCAGCGATTTATCCGTAAACTAGGATCGCTCACATCGGAAGAAATGAATTCGATTACAGTTGCGATTGTAACTGTCATTGAAGCAGATATTTAAGTTGTTTACATTAATCATAATTCTGACTCGATTGCATTCGATCGATCCTTCTATCAATCAGCCATACCACTCACCGCAACAAAATCTAACGCTCTAATTTGGTGCCAATCGATCGCGAGTCGTCAATCCCAAATGGATCGCTGGAGCCATGCGTCACGGCTACAAGGGAGCCTCGGAAATGGCCGCAACGTTAGATTCCTTATTTGCCTATGATGCCACGGCTAATTGCGTGCAAGACTTCATGTATCAAGGTGTAGCGGATGCTAGATTCCTGAACATTGGGCAGGAGATCGACAGGTAGATTTTAAGGTCTGATAACACCGATTACTTTCTTGGTTGGGAGCCTCGATAAATGCGATCGATCTGTGCTGCTGATAACCGGGAGGAACTAGAGTTTGCTGCTGGTGTAGTAGCGAGGCTAACAGGTGCGGGAGTGTGGATTTCTCGATGTTGGGCGACATTGACGGGTGGTGCATAAGTATGAACGTAGGTACCCGGTTGATAATTAGATCCATCCTCTGGATATAGCTGAGTATGGGGAGTGACAAAGCTATGAGTGCTCGGATCGTAAGCTAAAATCTCACCTGTTTCGATTTCATAGACCCACCCATAAATATTTAACCGCCCTTGATGCAATCGCGATCGTACGACTGGATAAGTTTTGATGTTTTCAATTTGGGTGAGAATATTTTCAGCAACGGTAATTTCTAGTAGTTCTTCGCCTGAGTAGTTACCATAATTTTCAATTACCGTTCGCCGCGTTGCTTCGGTATGTTTGAGCCAATCATAAACCAGGGGCATATCTGCCTGGAGTTCGTTGAGCTTGAGTAAGCCTTTCATCGCCCCACAGTGGTTGTGACCGCAAATAATAATTTGGTCGATATTCAGCGCGTGGATGGCATATTCGATCGAGGCTCCTTCACCGCCATTTGCCGCACCATAGGGCGGTACGATATTACCAGCATTCCGAATCACAAACAGATCGCCCGGATCGGTTTGGGTAATTAGATTGGGATCGATCCGGGAATCAGAACAGGTAATGAAGAGTACGCGCGGATCTTGTCCTTGCCCTAACTGCTCGAATAGCGATCGATTTTTGTCAAAATAGTCAGATTGGAATTCTCGAATACCAGAGATTAATTTCTTCATTACACATTTAAACGGTGAGGTCGCCTGCTCTAAAAAACTTATCTAAACCTAGTCAGACTTGATTTAGTGTTAATTTCCTGCTTCAATCAAGGGTGTTGGCACCTACTTGTCCACAGGCGTAAATTCCGGTCAAGCCAACCGTACTAAATGCTCAGGGGCATTTACTAAATTGGTTGCGGCGTTAAGATCGCGATCTTCGACCCAATAACAAGCTTCACAGTCGAATACTCGTACAGACAGTGGCATATGTTGAATGTGTCCGCATTTAGCACAAGTTTTAGAACTTGGATACCACCGATCGACAATTTCCAATTTAGTGCCATAAATCGGCTGTTTATAAGTTAACTGGCGACGAATTTCATAGAAGCAATTATTACTAACAGCTTCAGCTAGCTTATGGTTGGCAACCATACCTCGAACGTTAAGATCTTCAATCCGAATTCGATAAATGCGCTTGCTGATATCGGTGGTCATTTTATGGATGACATCAGAGCGAATATTAGCGATACGAGCGTGAAGTCTAGACACTTCTAATAATGATTTAGACGCATTATTGCTTTGGCGAATACCTAGCTTGCGGTTGCCTTTAACTTGATTACGATTGTGCCATTGCATTCTACCGAGCTTGGTTTTCGCTAGTTTAGTAGAGATTGGCATTTCATAACTAGTTCCATCCGAAACCGTTGCTAAACATTTAACGCCTAAATCGATTGCTCCTATTTCAATTGGATGAACTACTGGGGGAACTTTCTCGGCATCTAGCATAAAAGAAACAAACCATTTATCTGCCGTTCTCGACACTGTAAATGTCTGAGAACTGCACATGAAATTAATCTTTTCTTTGAGTCTAAATGTTGCTAGCCCTGGTAGTTTAATTCGCCTCCCTGCTTCAATTACAACTCGATTAGTGAATGCTTTGGCTGGCTGTCCTTTAACTGGATATATACCTGATGTTCTGTAGACAGTAAACGAGTCACCCTTTTTTTTCGATTTCTTGTTAGGAAACCCCGACAAACCTTTTCGCCATCTGGAGAAAGCATCTTTGAGGTCGATAAATGCCGACTGATACACCGTAGAGGGATATTTCCGCATCCACTGGTATTCAGGTTCATCCATCATCCCTGTTAACACTTGCTTGATAGCGTCAATTCGCTTATTGTCACTAGCTTTTACATCTTCAAAGCTCCAGCTTGAGGTCAACAACTCTAGCCCAAAGTTATATACAAACCGCTTAAATCCAGCACAGCCACGCATCAGTGATGCCTCAACTTTATTTAGTTTTAACTCTCGCTTGAGCGCAAACATAACTAAATTTTTGCAAACTTTACTATATGGATAAATATATCATGATTCTTCGTGCATGTCTACTGTAACTAGATTTTTTTAGGTTTGATTTATATTCCAAATCAGTACAATTTTGCCAAAAAACAATAACTAATTAACAATAAATTTCGAGTGTTTTTTGTGCCTTGATGGTGTTTGAAGTCACCAAATGATAAAACCCACTTCAATCGCAATCTTATCGATTTATTGAAGCAGGTTATCAAAGTTTTTTAGAATTGGCTAAACATCTATTTACGCATCATCTAATGCGGCAATTCCAGGTAGAACTTTACCTTCTAATAACTCTAATGAAGCACCACCACCTGTCGAAATGTGGCTCATTTGGTCGGCTAAATTAGCTTTTTCTACAGCAGCTACCGAGTCGCCACCACCGATAATCGTGATTGCACCAGTTTTGGAAATTTGAGCTAAAGTATCGGCGACGGCAAAGGTACCAGCCGCAAATTTGTCCATCTCAAATACACCCATTGGGCCATTCCAAATTACAGTTTTACAGTCAGCCAGAGCAGCTTGGAAAACTTTAATCGAATCGGGACCGATATCCAATCCCATCCAACCGTCGGGAATGTTGTTCACATTGACGATTTGAACATTTGCATCAGCAGCAAATTTATCAGCAACGACGACATCAGTAGGTAGCAAAAATTCAACACCGCGTTCTTTAGCTTTGGCTTCGAGTGCGCGTGCGAGGTCTAATTTGTCATCTTCAACTAGCGAATTACCAACATTCAAACCGCGTGCTTTGTAGAATGTAAAAATCATCCCACCGCCGAGGAATAATTTGTCGCATTTATCGAGCAGAGTTTCAATCACACCAATTTTACTCGATACTTTAGAACCACCGACGATCGCCGCCAATGGTTTCTGAGGCTTTTCGATCGCGTTTTGGAGATATTCCAATTCTTTTTCGATGAGGTAACCAGCAACTGAAGGACTCAGGTATTTAGTTACGCCTTCAGTCGAAGCGTGAGCGCGGTGCGCGGTACCGAATGCATCGTTGACGTATAAGTCAGCGTTAGCTGCTAATTTCTTGGCGAATTCGGGATCGTTTTTCTCTTCTTCTGGATAGAAACGGACGTTTTCTAGCAGTGCAACTTGTCCGTTTGCCATCGCGCCGATTTTGCTGGCAACTTCATCGCCGATACAGTCATTGCATTTGACCACAGTTTGACCTAACAGCTCCGACAACCGCTTGGCAACGGGAGTCAGGCGCAATTTCTCATCTACGCCTTTAGGACGACCGAAGTGGCTACAGAGGATGACTTTAGCACCTTTGCTGGTGAGGTCGTTGATGGTAGGTAGAGCCGCCCGAATCCGCGTATCGTCGGTAATATTTCCGGCATCATCGACAGGTACGTTAAAATCAGCGCGGACGAGGACGCGTTTGCCTGTTAAATCGGCGGCGGAGAGGCTGGCGATGGACTTCTTGGACATTAGTTAAACTCCTTAAAAATATGGTGGTTAAATTTTTCGATCTTAAAAGCTGAGAAAATTCGTAAGTAATACCGATTTTGCTGTAGTAAAGACAACATTTAGCTCCGCCGTTCCTAATTCTACCGGAAAACCCGTGTAGATTTGTTACTAATCTCGATCGAGTTGGATCTGGGGATCGAAAATACAGTAGTAAGAGGATAAACGCCACGATTTTTTAGCCTCGTGTCTTATGTTCAAAACCATTCTATTTCCACTCGATCGCTCTCGTGAAGCCCAAGAAGCCATTGCTGTGGCGATCGATTTAGTGCAAAAGTATCAAAGCAAGCTAATTCTATTATCGGTGGTCGAGACACCCGATCTCGATGCCGAAGTGCTTGAAGATCCTGTCATGCAGTCTCCAGATGCGATCGACCAATTGCTACATTCGGCGCAAGATTTATTCGCCCAACGCGGCATCGCAGCGGAAATTTTGCAGCGCGAAGGTAAACCAGCATTCACGATTTGCGATGTGGCGGACGAACTCAATGTCAATCTGATTGTGATGGGCAGTCGCGGCATCGGTCTAGATTTAGAGCATACAACCGAAAGTGTGGCTAATCGAGTGATTAATCTCTCGCCATGTCCCGTATTAATCGTGCCGTAGGGAATAGTCTGCTGAATAACCCAACATCCGCCCGCGACTGAAGTG
>NZ_JANPLS010000421.1:0-19481 GCF_031422475.1 Chamaesiphon sp. VAR_48_metabat_403 | reverse complement strand
ATATGCAAACTACTAATGCCGATCGAGCTGCAAAATCGTTGGCGGAGCCTCTCCCCTGGAGAATCGAGATTACTGGAGTAAAATTGGCTAAGTGGAAAACTATGCTCAAAGATCGCAAGATCGGTACTACCAGAAAGTTATTATCGCGAGTCCCCGAAATTAGTGGCGAACCAGTGGCGCGGAAGGCTCTGAATGGGCAAAGGTTAGATCGTCCGACTTGGGAAGCAATTTTTAAGGGATTGAAGGTGCATCGGGCGGACTTTTTTACTGATGTGGAATGGTTCGATCGCGATTTAACCGCGACTTGGGGTTTATTGTGGGAAATGGCGACAGATGAAACCGATTGTCCTGCGGACAGGCTCCGCCAGCGATTTGGGTTAGTATTACCCCCGGTGGATGATGCGCCCATTGGTGCGGAAAAGTTTCAACAGTCGATCGTCAGTCGGACTTCGGTATCGATCGAAATACCTTGGGGAACGCCCGGTTATTTGATGTTGTTAGAGCGGGATGCACTGGAAAATATCGTTTTGCTTTGCCCCTCTCCATTGATGGCAAATCCGTTACTAACGGGCAAAGTTCAAAGATTACCACAATATCCACCGTCGCCGTTTGAGTTTTTTCAGCCGATAACTATCGGGACTAATTATTTATGGGCGGGGATTTTTGCGAAGTTACCAGATTTAAAATGGTTGGCGGAAGCCCAGAAAAGACCGCTTAGATTGCAGTTGTCGCAGCTTACCGATCTGTTTGAATATGCCCGCAAACAACCTCAAGACACCCCAATTTGGCGATCGAGTTATCTCGTAACAGCCCCAATAAATACCCCTAGTTTATAGTTTTTGAGTGTGGGGGGTGTGGGAGGTAAATTAAAGTAAGATCTTCCTTATCCTCCTACCCATCCCTATCCTCCCCGTTTCCCCAGATCCAGTCCCCCCATCCCCCCATCCCATGCTGACCGATCGAATTAAAGATCTCATTGCTAGAGCCAGAATTGTCAGCTTTAGCAGTTGGGAAGCTCATCCCGCCGCTAGCATCGCTATTTTTCAAGCCGCTGAAGATGCGCGGGTGTATCTCACCGATGAAAATTATGCCCAAATTGAGGCACTTTCGCCCCAGACTTCTAGCCTGATCCCGATTTCTCAATTATTACGCGATCGAGTCGTCGAAATTGTCGATGAAGCCAGAGTCGAAGTCTTCGCACAGTTTCCCCACATTACCGAACCGGGCGGCGGACTTTACCCTCCCGAACGCGCTGAAGCCTGTTGGCGAGATTTTTGGCATTATCTCCGCCCGATTAGTTATGGGCTAGCTGGCGGTTATGCTGAGTACACTAGTGCCGAAGGTTTGAAAAATATGCAAGCCCTCTATCAAGAATTACAAGTCCCGCTCGATGCGATGACAGTCGGACTCGAAGGCATTAAAGCCGCCAGTTTGCGCCGGATCGATGCCAGCCACCACGCGATCGTCGCGCCCTATTTCGACCATCTGATTAGTCAATTAAAATCTTTCCCAGCCCATCATGAATAGCCCTGAAACCTTGCGAATGTTGCTCTCTCACAACTTTGACCTATCAGACGATCGTGTACCCGTCCTGAGTCGGGCAGCCTTCACTCAGGTATTTATCGACGGATTCAGTGCTCATCCAGAAGTCCAATGTCGTCAAGTCGATAATCCACACTGGATCGTCGAAGTCGTCTGTTTGACAAATTTCCTCACTCCTCACCAAATTGGCGAAAAATGCGCCGAGATCCTCACCACTAGTCGCACAAAATCGATCGGATCGATCGATTTTGATATCTTAATTTTAGGCGGCATCAAGACCACTCCTGCCACTAGTAGCTCTCCTGATGCTCTCCAAGCCAATCAATGGGGTGTCGATGTGGTCGAAACTAAGTCAGGGTCTAAATTTTTACAATCGATCGGCTGGGATACCACAATCGCGGGTAAATCGCCAGACAGCATCTTTAAAGTCGAGTCGATCGCCGCTTAAACTATTAACGCAAGTTGCTAGTTATAGTTTTTGAGTGCGGGGAGTGTGAGGAGTGTGGGAGGTGTGGGGAGTAAATTAAAGCGAGATCTTCATAAATCCTCCCCATCCTCCCACCCCCATTCCTCTTTCTACGCCAGTAACTAGCAACTTGGGCTATTACCCCACACAATTTACCCCTGCTCCCCGCTCCCCGCTCCACTACCTCCAAAGTGGTGTCAAAGTGGTATCACTCTGGCGCAATGAATCGCAACAGTAAAACTTAATGATTCTTAGTATTCAGAGTTGCAGCTATATATGAAGATTAGTATAGAGAAGATTATAAAAGCTTATCGGGTAGTAGAGCCGCTAACTTAGCTTGCTAGGTTGGTTGCTAGAGTCCGAACCCTCTCATAATTCGCGGCTTAAAGGTTATTACTTGTAACAGTAGTGCCAAATTTGCTTAAAATTTTGAGACAATTGTTCTCAGATTTATGATTGTTCAGTTAAAGGAGACTTAGTAAATGTCTTTTGGACCAGCCTCACAGTTAGGTGTCAGCCTGTTTGACGAAACCCCGCCAGTAGAGTGGGTACCCGGACGATCCGTTGATGAAGCCGAGACAATTATTCTCGCCGTTTATCGCCAAGTACTAGGTAATGCCTACGTCATGGAAAGCGAACGGGCGGTAGTTGCCGAGTCACAGTTTAAGAGCGGCTTTTATAGCGTCCGAGAATTTGTCCGCGCGATCGCTAAATCCGATGCTTACATGTCTCGCTTTAGCGATTGTCCCCGCTATCGGTTTGTGGAATTAAACTTCCGCCATCTATTAGGGCGCGCGCCTAATAGCTATGACGAAATGAAAGCTCACAGTGCCATCCTAGATGCTGGCGACTTTGATGCCGAGATCGATTCATACATCGACAGCGACGAGTATCAGAACACGTTTGGCGATAATATCGTTCCTTACATTCGTGGCTACAAAACCGAAGCCATCACCCACATGGTTGGCTTTACCCACACGTTCCAATTGGTCCGTGGGGCATCTACTAGCTCCCTCAAGGCAGACTTGGCTGGTAAATCGCCAAAACTTAACTCTTTGGTCATTAACGCAATTGCTACGGCTGTTACGGCTCCTGGTAACACCTTCCGCAATCCGCCAATTAATCCTCGCTCGCGTCATGGTGCGGGTGCTGGCGACCAAGGTAAAGTCTACCGGATCGAGGTTACTGGTTATCGGGCTAAAACGCTCAATAACATTTCCAAATTCCGTCGCAGCAACCAAGTCTACATGGTACCCTACGACCAGCTTTCAGAAACCTACCAACGGATTCACAAGCAAGGTGGTTCGATCGTGAGTATGACGGCGGTTTAGGTTTTAGGCTTTAGGTTGTGAATCCCCGATTCTGGTTCCCCCCTTAAAAAGGGGAGTTAGGGGGGATTCTCTAAGGCTTACGACGAAACTATACTTTCAAAATACCCTCTTCGGAGATATTTGTGGTGAAAACCGCTGATTTTTGAGTAGGTATCTCCAAAATAACAACAATTTAGAATCACAAGTAACTATGGCAACCATGACAAAGATGGAATTGTGGCCCAATCGTGAGGTTGATGACGTGCAAGCCGTCATTCGGGCAGTTTACAAGCACGTTTTGGGCAATCCACACGTAATGGAAAGCGAACGTCTCACCTCTGCCGAATCGCAATTGGCAGATGGCAGCCTCTCAGTGCGGGAATTCGTCCGGGCGGTGGGTAAATCCGAATTTTATCGCAATCGCTACTTCCAAAAATGCGCGCCTTATCGGTTCACCGAACTGAACTTCATGCATTTCTTGGGTCGCCCTCCCGAATCGAAAGCCGAAGTTTCCGCACACATCGTGCGTTGTGTCGCTGAAGGTTACGATGCCGAAATCGATTCATACATCGATAGCGATGAATATCAGTCTGCTTTTGGGGAAAATATCGTTCCTTACAATCGCAGCCTGAGTGAGGATGGTAAAAGTCAAGTAAGTTACAATCGGCTGATTGCGATCGATCGCGGCCCCGCGCAAGTAAGCAGCTCGGTTAAGTCTTCGCAACTAGTCTATTCGGTTGCCACCAATAGCACCAGCAAAACCACCGCATCAAAAGTCAGTTTGGGCGGTTCCGGTCAAGCTAACAAAAAGATGTTCAAGATTGTCGTCACTGGTGCCAAATTTACTGGCCCGCGTCGCGTCAGTACTACTGAATATATCGTACCTGGCGATCGGATGACTCCTCAGATTCAACGCATCAACCGCACCAGCGGCAAAATCGTCAGTATCACTGAAATCGTCTAGAACCATTTTTCGCAAAATCCCCTCCTCTGCGAAGGCAGACGCTACGCGAACGGAGGGGTGCCCGTAGGGCTACTGGTCGGGTCACCCGCCCAGTGGGGTGGGTAGATCTCCGCCGCAGTCAATTTATACTCGTCGGGCACAGATTTTAATTCTCATTTTATAAAACAAAACTCAATTTTTAGGAGCAACGATCGTGGCACTTTGGCTAACAGATGCAGATCCAGTCGAATTACGCCCTAATGCTAGCGAAGACGACTTACAAACCGTCATTCGCGCGGTTTATAAGCAAGTACTCGGTAACGCACACATCATGGAGAGCCAACGACTCACCAGTGCAGAATCGATGTTACGCAATGGCGATATTACCGTTAAAGAATTCGTCCGCGCTGTAGCTCAATCGGAGTTATATCGGGCGTTATTTTTTAATACATCTTCCGCCTACCGCTTGGTAGAATTAAACTTCAAGCATTTACTCGGTCGGGCACCTAACGACCAAGCCGAAATCGCCGCACACGTATTAATTTACAATCAACACGGGTTAGAAGCCGAAATTGATTCCTACATCAGTAGCGATGAATATAGCCTCAGCTTCGGCGAAAACGTCGTGCCCAGCCCGCGCGCTAATAAAACCCAAATGGGTAACAAAAATGTGACCTTCAATCGCACATTCGCACTGATGCGTGGCGATGCATCCAGCAGCGACAGCAGCAAAAAAGCTAAACTGATTAGCGATATTGCTGGCAATCGGGCAACAGCCATCAAACCACCCGCACGCGGCGGTTCTGGTACTTATGCTAATACTGGCAAACGCTTCCGGATTGCAATTACCAAAGCTAATTTTGGTGCTCGCGTTACCCAGAGTGCGGCGACATTTGAAGTTAATTACAGCCAACTGTCTCAGAAGATTCAAAATATCCAAAAGACTGGCGGTAAAATTCTCAGCATTACTGAAGTTGGCTAAGATTGGCGCAACTTCCAGTTCGTGCTAAAAACGATCGAGCAATTATAACCGAGTAATAAGTCCTACCGATAACTTTTACTCGGTTAGCACTCGATCGATGTCGTCGATTATTTATCGGTTTTGTCAAATTTTGAGATTAAAATTATAACAATGAATACCGTATTTAATTTGAGTGGTGATGCCGGACGGACATTTGCGATCGATATCGCTGGTAGTCCCCATCAGGCGATGCTCAGAAGTAGTGCTTACACCATTAAAGTGGCATATTCTTCCCTCGCCCAAACTATCCACTCGATCGGCAAGCGCGGCGGTAAAGTGGTAAATGTACGGATGCTCTCGACACCGATGCCCAGTGTTGCCCATCAGCCAGTAGCTGTTGAAGCTACACCATCGCCAGCGACTGATGATGCGGCTAGCAATTCCCCAGAATCGCGCCGAGCGTCGTCAAAATCAAAAAAACGTTAATTTAGGGTACGAATGGACATTACTCAATTTGTAGCAGGTTCGATCGGGCAATGGAAGTCACAACGTAGTGCCCATCATATGATTTTTGGGCATTTTGAAGCAGTGCGATCGGAAATCGAGATCGTCGCCCTCACGCCAGACAATCCCGCTGTCATCGAGCTGTGTCAAGCCTATGGTATCGATCCCAGTCAAGCTGTTTCGCCATTCCAAATGAGTTGGGAAGGAGAATCTGATTGGGATGAAGCCGAGGTGCTTAAAGGGAGTACTGTCTTAGTACCGATTCCCGACCCCAATTTGCTAAATGGGGGTCAATTATTGCGCGATCGCGGTTATGCTGAAACCATGCCAGCCGCAGCTCGCTATCAGATTACCGAAGATGGTACTTTCGTATTGCTAACTGAATACGATCGCGCCGCCGCTGAAGAGCGCATCTGGTTTGTCAACCCTAATTTAAGGTTTCGCGTATCGACAATTAAAACCAGCGATGGTGCTGGTGTCGTGACGGCTTCCTTCTCATCAGAATTACGCTCGATGGCAACAACTTAAATTAATTGAGAATTGAGAATTAATAATTAATAATTGGGTATTCAAAATGGGGCTTAAACCCCTTATTTTTATGAGTTGACGATCTCTCTTATAAAATCGAGAAACAATAAAGTAGCCACTATCCACTATCCACTATCCACTATCCACTATTCTCTATTCCCTATCCACTATCCACTATCCACTAACTCATGAGTGATTCAATTCTCTTAGCTCGGTGGATGGCTGGTGATTTTAGCAATCACCAACAAGCTGCCGCAGAGCCTCAACATTACGCGCACATTCGGATCTTTTTTCGTCCATTACCGTTTGAATTTTTCAATGCGATCGGGTTTTACTCCGAGCAGGTATATGATTACGATCTATGGAGTCCCTATCGTCAGGGTGTACATAAATTAATCGCTCGCGAAGCGTCTCCATCGGAGAATCGTGGCGAAGATACTTATATTGAAAATTATAGCCTCAAAGATGCGATGCTATATGCTGGAGCCGCCAGAGAGCCTGATATTCTGAAAACTATTACCCACGATTGTCTCGAACGTCGGTGTAATTGCTCGATGATTTTTAGTCGCGATGGCGAGATTTTTCGGGGACGAGTTGAGCCGGGAAATCAATGTTTCATCGAACGGAATGGGGCGATGACTTATTTAATTAGCGATGTCGAAATCGGCAAAAATACTTGGGTGAGTCTCGATAAAGGAATGGATATTAATACTCATGAAAAAGTCTGGGGTTCGGCTTTTGGCATGTTGAAATTTGAAAAAATAGCCAGTTTTGCAGACGAGATCGAACCACAATCGCTATAATCTGAACTGGATTTTCGCTTGGCTTCTATGTCCGATCGTAACTTATCATTTCCCATCGCTATGTTACCACCAGAAGCCGAGAAAAAAATGCAATGCTGGGTGCGAAGCCGACACTTGATTTCTTCGGGTAACTTCTTTGTATTTGAAACAGTTGACTATAGTGCGATCGAGCGATTTACTGACTGTATCGAAGCCTTGGGTGGGACGTTGATTTCGGTCGAATCGATCGGTAAAATTTGGATCGGCGATCGTTGTCAAGTCGTATTGTATCAAGCTAAAGCTAGTCTGCATACTCCCCATCATCAAATTAAACAATATTGGATTAAATACGGCAGTTTTAGAACGAGATTTGACGAACGAGTTTGAATATTGAAACTCGTTCGGTATCGACTCCAAATCCGCCAAACCATCGGCTATGCCTACAGCAACGGCTACGACTGGAACCTCAAAGAGAGCATCCGTGCTAGGATGAAAGTGATAGTCAAAAGACTACTCAGGCAATATGGGTATCCTCCACAGATGGAAGCTCTAGCGATAGAAGTAATCGTAGAGCAATCCAAGGTGTTCGCAGAACTTGATGGCAAGCTTTAGTTGTAAAAAATTAAAATGGAAGACAATTTACCAAAAGACGAGTTTAAAATATCAGAAGACAAACTTAAAGAATACTTGCAATCGAGTCAAAAAGATCCCGACTACGAGGTATTAAGCGAAAAAAATCGCAGTAGATCTGGCTCGATGAGAGATGAACTGCTGGAGATGATTGAAAAAGTTCATCAATCACTATCGAAGTTGGATAAAAGTACGGAATCTCAAACCGAAAGATGTATCGATCTACTCGAAAAATTATCGGGTGCTTGTGCTGCACAGACTAAAGTACTTGCCGAACACGAGCGATCGATCGAGCAATTGCAAAAAATTGTCAAAAGCGATCGAAAGACTATTGCCATTCTGACGGGGTTGACGTTGTTGTCAATGTCTTGGTCGCTGATAGTTCTAGCAACTAATTTTACAGCATTTCACTAGTAGCGATAATCGGGTTGTGGATCGATCCCGCCTGCGCGATTAATCGGCCAAAACCTGACTACTGCTTTACCAATAATTTTATCTTTGGGTAAAAATCCCCAATAATGACCATCGTAACTATTATTGCGATTGTCGCCCAAGACGAGATAATGACCCTGAGGAATGATGCCATCGGGGACAACTTCGGTACTACTCCAACGATATGCAGCAGGTTCGCCGAGATACTGTTCGGAGAGGACTTTGCCATTAACATATACTAAACCGCGTTTGACATCGATGCGATCGCCAGGAAGTCCGATGACACGTTTGATAAATGGCTCCTTGAATTTTTGCTCGCCATCGGCTTTTAATTCTTGTTCCAGTTGAGCGGTAGGATAAAAAACAACAATGTCCCCACGGACGGGATCGGAAAATTTGTAGCTAATCTTATCGATAATCAGTCGATCGTTAATTTGCAACGTTGGTAACATCGAACCAGAGGGAATATAGCGAGAGTCAGCTACAAAAGTCCGAATTCCTAAAGCTAAAAACACGCTAAAGCCAATAACTTTGAGCGTTTCTCCCCACGGATTTTCGACTTTTGCGGGTGTTGTAGTCGGCTCTAATATTGTCGATCGATCTGGTTCTTCTTCATCCATGTGCATTGATGTAATTAACGATAATCGGGTTGTGGATCGATACCACCCGCCCGATCGATCGGCCAAAAGCGGACGACTGCTTTCCCGACAATCTTATCTTTAGGTACGAAGCCCCAGTAGTGACTATCGTAACTATTATTGCGGTTATCGCCTAAAACTAAATACTGGTCTTTAGGAATAATGCCATCAGCAGGCCAAGGTACCTGATACAGTTCGTCGCTAGCGTAGCGATCGTTAGTACTCCAATCTTTAGCAGATGGTTCGTCTAGATAATTTTCAGGTAAAAGTTTACCATTGACATAAACTTTACCACCTTTAACAGCAACCCGATCGCCAGGTAAGCCGATTACCCGTTTAATAAAAGCATCTTTATACTTTTCTTTTTCTAATTGGGCGGTAGGATTAAAGACCACAACATCGCCGCGTACGGGATCGGCAAATAGATAGCTCACCTTATCGATAATCAATCTATCGTTAATTTGCAATGTTGGTAACATCGAGCCAGACGGAATATACCGCGCCTCAGCCACAAAAGTCCGAATCCCAAAAGCTAAGAGTACACTCAACCCGATCGTTTTGATCGTCTCAGCCCAAGGATTTTCGACTTTGGGTTCGGGCGCAGACTGAGGAATGTCACTCACTTCCTCGTACTCGGAACTAGATTCAACTTCTGAAGGATGTTTAGAGTCTGATGGCGGCTGTTCGTAATCCATAAAGCGATTCAGTGGGATATCAATGAGTGAGTATGTGCTATTCGAGAGCCAATCTGCTGCGATCGTGAAATTATCGAAATCGATTTCCGAACAACTTCCACGATCGGACTGTAAAATTTTAGCTATATCGATTACCTTAGGCTTAGGCAGAGGCTAAAGCGTTGGTCAAGCCTGCGCCTTGCGCTTACGGTAGGTGATGCCAACAAAAGCTCGAATCGTTACAGTTAATTGTTCATTCATGAAGATCGTCAATTTCGATGCGATCCTAACACGGCTGGCAAAAACGGCTCACATTTCGATCGTTAGCAATGCGATCTCGTATTCAAAATTGTTGCGTCCATAGACCATTATGCCCTTTATTTTTACCGATCGAGTATGAACGCTAATTCTTTGCTAATCCGTCATGCTCGCATCCTCTTGTCCGATAATAAATGGCTAATGGGTGATGTGTTAGTTCAAGGCGAACGCATTGTCGAAATTGCCCCTGAAATTGCCAGTACCGATGCAATTAGATAAATTGACGCAACTGGCTTGGTTTTGTTGCCCGGTGTTATCGATCCGCAAGTCCATTTCCGCGAGCCAGGGTTAGAGCATAAAGAAGATCTCACCACCGCCAGCCATGCTTGTGCTAAAGGTGGAGTGACATCGTTTTTAGAGATGCCCAATACCAAACCGTTGACCATCGCCCAAGCCGCTCTCGATGATAAACTCGATCGCGCATCCCGTAAAAGCATCGTTAATTACGGCTTCTTCATCGGCGCGACTCCTGCCAACCTGCCAGATATTCGCACAGCCACCCCTACCTGCGGCATCAAGGTGTTCATTGGTTCGGCACATGGAGATTTGCTTGTCGATACTGCTGCCGCCTTAGAACCGATTTTCGCCCAGGGAGATCGCTTAGCCCCTGCGATCGCACCATGATAACGAAGTATTGTGGGCGGGTTTATTAGACGGCACGATCGATTTTATCGCGACAGATCGCGCACCACATACTCTCGAAGAAAAAGCCAAAGGTTACCCTAATACCCCATCGAGAATGCCCGGAGTCGAGACATCATTACCTGTCATGCTCACCCAAGCAGTCGCCGGGAAATGTACGATCGAGCAAGTATCTAACTGGATGTCTACCGCAGTTGCTAAAGCTTATCATATTCCCAATAAAGGCACGATCTCGATCGGCTCCGATGCCGATTTAGTATTAGTAGATCTCGAAAATTATCGCCCATTAGAACGTAAAGATATTGTCAGTAAATGCGGGTGGAGTCCCTTTGAAGGTTGGAATCTCACGGGTTATCCTGTTTACACGATCGTCAATGGGAATGTTGTCTATGAGAAAGGCGAGATTCGATCGAACATTAAAGGTAAGGCTCTGCGATTTGAGTAAATTACCGGAAAGCTAGATCTAGCTAAATATTGTCAAAATTTTATCTCGATCGATTTGTATCGATTATACGAGAACTTTCCGTCTGCTACTTTGTGTCCTTAGTGTTTGATTAAAGGTACCAAATGCATCATAAAATCATGCTTGCCGATTGGTGCTCCTGCCATCCGTAAAATGTCATATACCGTTGTCAGATGGAAGTAAAAGTTGGGCATCAAAAAATCATCTACATACGAGCATCCAGATAACTCTAAGTACCGCCCTTGCGCGAGATCTATGCGGGCGATCTCGGCAAGCTGAAGATCGGTAACACTAATACTTGCCAGGAGTGTCTGAGTCGATGAAATATGTCCGCGAGCATCATCTAAAGATCCTACTTCAGGGTTCAAATCGTTTGCTGACTGCCCTAAGCACCACAACGCAAAATTGCGAGGCTGATTGCAAGTAAAAGCAATTTGTGTACCAAAAGGCAACATATCGGTTGCAATCCGTTGCTGAAAGATCGATGCCACATCATCGGTGAAATGATTCTCTACCACCTGTAAGAGATGGCTCAACGTATCGAGCCTCGAACTAAAGATATTCTGGATTGCTACGATCTGCTGATTTTCCATTTTTAGTATTGATGCAGTGGAATCAGTATGACTTATGATGCTGCTTTTTGTCCGAACACATAGAAAATAGTACCATCATCCCAGATACCCTGCGAGGTTTGTAGCTGCTCTAATTCTATCTCAAAATCGACTTTAGCTTGTGCTAATTGCGCCGATGTAAGCTGGAGCAAAGGATTTGGATATTGCCCAGGGGTTGGGAATGAAGGATTACCTGCCCACATACTTTTTGCTTTTTCTAAACTGATGTAATTGCCATCGGGTTCTGTTTTAATATCGATCGATTCAAACCCAGCTTGCCCCAGGAGATTGCGACACTTCTTCACTGTTCCAGTTGGCTTGCTCAATAGTAGAGAAACATCATATTTTTCCAGCACCTGTTGAGATACAACTCCCGCAACAAAAGCGGTGTCAGCAAAGGCATGAAAGCCAAGTATTCCACCTGGTTTTAACAATCGATGCCAATGTTTCAAAGCACCAGCGAGATCGGACATCCAAATAAATGCAGAAGAACAAAAAATGCGATCGAAACTATTAGCCGGAAAATCTAGTTCTTCAGCATCGGCAACCTGAAATTCAATATTATTCAACCCCAATTCTGCAACTTTCTGTCGAGCTAGTTCGACCATTCCCGTCGCAATATCGATGCCGATGACGTATCCCTCATTACCGACAATTTGAGCGGCTTCAATTGCCACCATGCCCGTGCCAGCGGCAAGATCTAAAACCTTTTGCCCAGGCTGAATGTTTGCTAGTTCGACTAGACGGTGAGCAATTCGGGGATGCCATTCACCATTGTCATAGCCCGCACTTCGACCACTATACAAATCGGCGATTTGCTGTTTGTATTCAGCTAGTTTTAATCGATCGATCATTGCCAATTCTCCCAAATTTATACCTTTATTTAACTATGGAGCTAAACCTTTCCATAAGGCTGCGATCGCATCCGAGATAGCCCGATTTGTATCGATCGGTTGACGATCGCCAATATTTTCAGACAGAGCTAGATTGTGCAAGTGTGACAAGAGCATCGCTGCTGTCGCCTCCACATTTCCACGCTGAATTCGCCCCAATGCTGCTTCAGCATTCAGATATTCAATAAGCCGATTGGCAATTTGAATCCTTGGCATCGTGTGGCGTTGCAAAAATATTTGCATATCGAAGGATGGATGACTGACTAAAGATAAGAAAATTGGCATCACCTCCCGAAAGTAAATAACGATCTGCAAGCTGACCGATATCAGGTTCGTAACGATCTCTCGATCGCCAGGATGGATGTTGAAGATTGCCTCAAGTTGCGCCGCTGGCGGCACCATTGCTGTAAAGAAAAGATCTTCTTTGGTGCTAAATCGCTGGAAGATGACAGATTCAGAGATACCAACCATCTTAGCCAAAGTTCTGGTCGAAGCTTTAGCACCTTCTTTCAGGAAAAGCGATCGAGCCATCGTCAGAATTTCTTCATCTGTAATGGTTTTATTCCGAGGCATTGAATCTAGATACTGATTAAGGCTATTTTGTCACGTTCACAATACGATACCGTGTTCTCGGTGAATATCATCGATCGATTGTTGCTTGAGTTTGGACAGCTCTTCAACCGCTAGCTTTTTTTTCATTCGTAAGCTCTTGAAAATGATGATAACAATGCGCGGCAGGGCTACCAGCCAAGTGCCGAGCAACTTGAAATGCCCAATCCCAGCTAAGACATTGCGATGTTCTCGATCGGCAACCGCATGATGCATCTCTTTAATATCTACAGTTGTCGCAAAAATCATCCAGATATGGACGGCAATTTCATCCTGAATCGAATTACCGCAGTCAAACAAGATGTGGATTGCATCATGTCGATCGAACGATCGTTCTAGTTCTACTGAAAATCGATCGGTCAGATCGCCTGCTGCCTGTGCCGCGCGTAGTGTGTGAATTGCCTCTCCCAAGGTGGAAGTTCCAGACCCGAAGCGATTTTGGTTCATTGTACAGCTCCTCTTTTGTTGGTCTTGCGATCGAATAGTGGTGAATGCTTGATGTTCGATCGCAAGAAAGATCTTACCTCATTTTTATTTTGTAAGCAAGTGCTTGCTTATTTATAGAGAAGACTTTACTGTTGGCATTAGCCCGATGGGCATGAAAGTAAATTGCTACGCCTCAAACGAAATTACAAGCTTACGCAGCAATTGAGCGAGAATTTCACGCTCTGATTCCTCCAAAGCACTGAGAATATGATGTGCATTAACAACATGCGCTTCAACGGCTCGATCGATTAGACTCAGCCCTTTATTTGTCAGCACGATCGAAGTTCCACGGCGATCGGTTGGATCGGGAATACGCTTTACCAATTCAGCTTGTTCGAGTCGATCGATCCGATGAGTCATGGTGCCAGATGACACCATCAGCGCGTTAAACAAATCGGTGGGCGAAAGCTGGTAAGGATGCCCCGCGCGACGCAGGGTAGCCAGTACATCGAATTCTCCCAGATTGAGATCGAATTCGGAAACTGTTGCTTGAATGGAGCGATCTAGATGCTTAGATAGCCGTGCCATTCGCCCAATTACGCCCATTGGCGAGGCATCCAAGTCAGGACGCTCACGCTGCCATTGCGCCAAAATCCCATCGACTGGATCTGAACTCATCAAAATACTACTCACCTAAGAACCTTAATGTCAATTATCTTAACATCAAGATAAATGTTAGGATCTCGATATCAAGTATCTTAATATCGAGATAAAATCATGAAGTCACCTCCGGCTAAACTGTCTGATATTCTGCTGACTGCTTTAGCACCGATGAGCTGGGGCACGACTTATGTTGTCGCGACTGAATTCCTGCCACCCAACCATCCACTATTGGTGGCTGCCTTGCGATCGCTGCCAATTGGTTTGCTATTAATGGCATGGTGCAAACAACTACCTCAAGGAATTTGGTGGTGGCGGATTTTGCTCTTAGGTAGCCTTAATATCGGCATCTTTCAAGCCCTATTATTTATTGCCGCTTATCGCCTTCCAGGTGGCGTGGCGGCGACAGCAGGTGCGATTCAGCCGTTGTTAGTGGGGGTGTTTGCCTGGATAATATTGCGTGAAAAACCTTCCAAGCTATCGATCGTGGCAGCAATCGCTGGCTTAGTTGGTGTCGGGTTACTGGTGATTTCTCCGGCGGCGCGTCTCGATCCGATTGGCATTGTTGCGGCGATCTCTGGAGCTGCAACAATGGGCTTAGGCACAGTACTCATCAAACGATGGAAGCGACCTGTTTCCCTGCTTGTCTTTACAGCATGGCAGTTAACAGTTGGTGGCATCGTTTTGCTGCCAATCGCCCTCGCGATCGAAGGCCCGATTACTAATATCTCTACAACGAACCTATTTGGCTTCGTTTATTTGGGCGTAGTCGGCACTGGAATCGCTTATGCACTGTGGTTTCGAGGAATTGAGAAACTCAAAGCATCGGCTGTCTCATATCTGGGGTTGATGAGTCCTGTAGTTGCAACAATAATTGGTTTCGTGTTCCTAAATCAATCACTTACGCCAATCCAGCTCGTTGGAATGACGATCGTGCTGATTAGTGTTTTAATTGGACAACAAGATAATTAATTGCATTCACGCTCATCTATTCCTCTCAAACTACGCATCAAAGAATCTCAGAGGTGTTTTAGATCTGACAAAATTTAATCTTAATCGATCGACAGCATCGCAGCTAGAACAAAGCAGACAAGACCAATACCCGAACCGATCGCTGGCTTAGAAAACCAGAACTTGAGTGACATCAAAAGGTAGGCGGCAGAAATACATAAAGCACAAATCTGAAGCCAAAGAATTTGGGCAAATGCAGAGAAGTAAAATAAACCAATCGCTAAAAAAGTCCCCCCAAACATTACCAATCCCAAACTATGACTGAGATTAAACCCCAGCCATGCTTTCCACAGGTTTGTATGGGGATCGATAGCGATACTAGACTCCTGCATTGCCTCACGAAGTGCTGGATCTGGTGGTGTAAAAGTGCGCGGATCTCGTAAATCTTGCAACGTTAGCACACCATGTAAAACGCCTAAAATTAGAAAGATCGACGCACCTAAAATTACTAAAATCTGTGCCATAAATGCTGAATTTAAATACATAGACTCAGGCTGGCATCAATCCAAGTTGCTGCATCACTGCCAATAAATTGCAGTCATACCACCATTCTACAATTTTCCCTTCGACAATTCGGAGTAAGGTGAAATCGTTGATGACGACAGATTTGCCTGTGGGTGGTATTCCCATAAATTCCCCTGTATGAGTGCCTTTGAGCGTTGTTCGATAGACAACTTTATCGCCTTCAGCGATCGTATCTTCGATTGTGTGTTGAATATCAGGAAAGCCTTTGAATAGGGAAGCATTGAAAGCCTTGTTTGCCTCTAATCCGACAATCGGTTCTGGCTCGCTGTTGAAATGATGGATTACATCATCAGCCATTAATTCGTCCCAAGTTTTTTCCCAATTGGCTTGGGTGCCCCAACCTTCTTGCTCGAAGCGGAGCGCGATCGATTTGTTTTGTTCTACTTGAGTATTCATAACTTATGCTCCAGATATATTAATTACTTCAAACCAATTTGTTGCATGAATCCTAACAGATTGATTTCGTACCATGTTTCGATGATTTTGCCAGCGGCGATCCGAAAAAACCGCACGCCAGTCCCAGTAACTTGCTTACCTGTTGGTGGAATCCCTAAGAAACTACCTGCATGAGTTCCGGTTAGGGTATGACGCATTGCCACCCCCGTATCTTCAGCAATCATCGTTTCGATCGATTGCTGCATATCGGGAAAACCAAAAAACAAAGAACCATTAAATTTCTTAGCTGCTTCTATCCCCTGAAGTGGAGCTAGTAAAGCGCAATGATGCCAGATAATATCTGTTGCAACAACTTCATCCCAGATTTTTTGCCAATTGGAATTGGTGCCCCATCCTTCTTTGGCAAAGCGGAGCGCGATCGCTTTGTTTTGTTCTAGTTGAGTCATCATTAGTTTTCCTCTCGATGTACCATGCAGTGGTGTATGGTAAAACTGTAGCAACCTCATCTGAAAAAGTCAATACACTACTGTATGGAAACGGCAAATCCAAAATTAGGTCGGCAAGATTGGGTACAAGCTGCACTGGAAACCTTCATGGAAAGAGGGATCGAGGCAGTAAAAGTAGATGTGTTAGCCAAATCGCTCAAGATTACAAGGGGCAGTTTCTACTGGCATTTTAAGAATCTTGACGATCTGCTGGCAGCCATTATTCAGGAATGGCAAGCTGTCGATACAGACAATGCGATCGAGCAAGTCGAGAAAATAAGTGGCACGCCGAAGCAACAACTATTACATCTGTTGGAAATTGCAGCCAAGGATGACAATCGATTAGAAAAGGCAATGCGAATCTGGGCAATCCATGATGTTAGAGCGATGGCATCGATCGAACGAGTGGACAAGCAACGGTTAGAGTATCTTCAGCACTTATTTATCAAAATTGGCTTCTCCCAACCAGATGCCGCGTTACGTGCTCAAGTTACTTACTCGGTAAAACTGGGCTGGGTTACGATCGCACCGCCACGAACACTATCAGAACGTTTAGCACAGATCCGACTCGTCTATGAGACTCTGACTCAGATTAATCCTGTTTCTTGATTGGGCATTGCTGAATTGGTGTATGAAACCTGTGGTAGGGGCAATGTCTTGTCTCGCATAATCAAAGGAAGAAGCCTCCCAGCTCTTTTCATACTTGAGTCTCAATAGTTTGCAATGCCTCCCATTGGGCAACCGCAAACTCTGCTTCCATCGGCAGTACATCTGCTTGGTACTCATCATCCTGCGCCATCTGTGCAAGATCGGCATCAATTTCTGCCCGTCGAATCAATTCTTTCTGTAACTCTTCGATCGAATCTAGAATCGGCATAAACTGCTGCCCAAAATCGGTCAATCGATATTCTACGTGTGGGGGCACTTCGGGATAAACAATGCGTTCCAAAATACCTAGAGTTATCATCCGACGAAAATAATAGTTTTGAACTTTTGTCGTTAGTCCTTCTAGCTCCCGTTCGATTGCACCAGGGCGACAAACTCCCTTACGAATGAGTCCTAAAATTCTTAGTGACCATTTGCAGCCAAAAACAGCCTCGACGACTTCTGCCACATCTGGCACTTCCTCCAAAATTATTTTGTCTGGGAACGACTGCATTTCTTTCATAAAAGTACCTTACCTGACAATATTGTGCCCGCTTGTGCGCTTGTGCGCCATCGCTTAGGCTGTTGTTTGGAAAGAAATTGAGGAAAAACTATGAGTTTGAAAGACAAAGTTGTATTAATCACGGGCGGCGGTAGTGGCATTGGCGCAGATGCGGCGCAGGCTTTCTACTCGGCTGGAGCGAAAGTCGTTTTGAACGGGCGACGTGAGGATATGCTATCTCAAACAGCACAAAAAATCGATCCGACTGGTAAGGATATTGCCTATGTTGTGGGCGATATTGGTCGAGCCGAAACTAGCTCGCTAGTCGCATCATTGGCAGTTGAGAAATTTGGTGGTGTGGATATTCTGTTCAATAATGCAGGCGTATTTCAGCCCAAGCCATTTTTAGAGCATACTCAAACCGATCTTGATGGTTATTTGAATTTACTGCGGGGATATTTTTTGATGTCACAGGCTGCGATTAAAGCCATGCAAAAACGAGGTGGGGGCGCAATTATTAATATTGGTTCAATGTGGGCTTTTAATGCGATCGCTGCCACTCCATGTAGTGGTTCATCGACTGCTAAAGGTGGTGTACACGCTCTGACAGTAAATTTAGCGATCGAGTTTGCATCAGCAAACATTCGGGTAAATGCGATCGCGCCTGCCGTAGTGGAGACTCCTCTGTTTGATGGATTATTGACCTCAGAACAACTTGCGGCTTTTAATACTTTTCATCCTTTGGGTCGGAATGGTCAGGCTAAAGATATCACCGAAGCCGTTTTGTTTTTAGCCGATCACGATCGTTCTGGATGGATTACAGGGACAATTTTACCTGTAGATGGTGGTGTGGCGGCAGGGCGGAACTAATCTACAACGTTTAATTTTAATAAGTCCTAATTTTGTAGGTTTGGTCGATCCTTTAAACCCAGCATCCCCGATTCTCTATTCCCACTCTTCATGGTTTTCGATTTTGGAGATCGCTAATTTTGCGAGTACCCTGACTGGCTCCAACTCATCGTTTAGAACCGATTGGAGATGGGGAATAGCCGATCGATCGCCCAGTTTACCCAGCGAGACAGCCGCAGTGCGGCGAACTTCGCCATCGGTGTCGCTTAATGCGGTAATTAGATCGGGTAATGCGGGTAAATATGCCATTTTCCCGATCGCGGATGCAGCTTCCGATCGCACGTTGGGATCTCGATCTTTCAACGTTGCTAGCAGCAATTGAGCCGCGCGGGCATCGCCTTTTTCCTGCACCAAATGAGCGATCGCACCTACTGTAGCACAGCGGACATCGATCGAATCCGATTTTATCGCATCTTCCAAAAAAGGTGCAGCATCCGCACCGATGAATCCCAACGCCCAAGCCGCATGTCCCTTTGTGCTTTCCGATCGCAGCGGATCGGCTAAAATCCCTAGCAAGGCTGGTACCGAGGCTTCACCCATCTTAGCTAGCGCGCCGACAGCCGAGCCTCGAACGACCGTATCTTCATCATTTAACAGCGCGTGCAGTAAGCTGGGCACAGTTGTTGGATCGATAATCAGAGCCAGCGTTTTCCCCGCCGCCCGCCGCACGACTGGATTAGGATGATGTAACAGCGCATCTACTAATAATGGTGTCGCCGTTCCCCCGATATCGCCTAATGTTTGGGCAAATCGCAACCGCACTAACCCGCGCGCATCGCCCAGGCATTCTACCATCTGTTTGAGCGTAGTAACATCATCGGCATCGAAAGTATCACGATCGATCTGCTCGGTTATCGACTGCATTAAGGCATCCGTTTCAGCAGAATCGAGAATGAGTGGGGTGTCTTCTTTCATGTCTATTTGTTGGTGGGGATCGGGGACTGGGGGACAAAGGAGACGGGGAGACGGGGAGACT
>NZ_JANPLS010000420.1:0-2950 GCF_031422475.1 Chamaesiphon sp. VAR_48_metabat_403 | reverse complement strand
ACTCAACGCTCAATTACCCTTAAATAGCGATCCGGGCGTGCGCGCATTGCTCACCCTGATGGCATTAACCTATCCAAATTTAGGACAACTTACCAGTCGCGATGAAGTAGCCGATCTCCTCGTCACCATCAGCCCAATTTATCCACCCCAAAACCCCCTCATTACCTCCATCGATCCCGTCCGCGCGGGCTTACTTGCCGATTACTGTTACGCCCCCTCCCTATCCCAGCCGCGCCTGCTCCCCTATCGAAACTTCCCACGCTGGGATCGCCTCGGTGCGGGTGCTACCAAAGCCTACGATCGGATTCTCGCCTGGGTAGAGCGATCGCAACAACAACCCCCATCGCCCCTCAACTTATTAAACGATGCGATCGGGTATTTTTTCCAGCAGGGGAGTTATTTACCCTTCGACAGACTTTCCGCCCTGCGGGAATTAATGGAAACCGCCCAACACTATTGGCAAGTCGCCGAGCGCACCCACACAGCCGCCGAATATCTAGACTCCGCCCATCAAATTACCGCGCAATTTATCCTCCTACTGCGTCAGGGTACCGTCAGTGCCAATCCCTACCCCGTCAGTCAACTCCAATCCCAAGATCGCGCCGTCACCCTCTCAAATATCTTCCAATACCGCGCTAGCAAGCGATCGCACCCCTATCATTTTTGGTTGGATGTCGGTTCGCCCCTCTGGGCAGAAGGTGGCGCGGCGACGCTCTACGGTGCCAATCTGTTACTCCAAGATCGCGCGGGCAAATTGTGGACGGAACTCGATACCCAAGCCAACGACGAGCGACGACTAGAGCGGATTTTACGCGATCTCCTCCATCGTGTCTCCGATCGACTCTATCTCTGTAACAGCGATTTAGCAACTAACGGGCAAGAACAACTTGGCGCATTATTAACCCTCGTACATGGTGCTGCGATGATTAGAGAGTAATTTAGAAGATCGATCGTCAAAGATCGATCGAATTGTTGGCCGGGTGCGATGATGCGAGCGGCGATTGGAATGCTCAAACCCCAGCACCCGCAGCAAATAATTATTGCTGTTCCCGTTGCACCGCTGGACACTTGCAATGAATTGAGAACTGAAGTCGATCGGCTAGTATGTTTAAACACTCCCACACAGTTTGGTTGAGTCGGTTTGTGGTATGAGGACTTTACTCAAACAACTGATGAGCAAGTGTGTGAATTGCTCATCCCGATCTATTTAACCGTCCAACTTACTGGCATAGTATCGCCACTGAAGCTGATGATATTCGGCGACTTGAGGCTTGAGCTGAAATTTCAAAGTTCGTCCGGGTAAAACATCAACTTGCAGACATGAGTAAGCGTGGTACTTATTCGCACCGCGTCCGGTTTTACCTAAAAATTGATGCGATACAGCCACATCCTGCAACTTACCGCCAACTCGTTCTTGCAAAATATTTCCCTCAGTCCGTTGGCGGCGCAGGCTAAAGCCGCTCCCACCACAGATCGCCCATTTCATCCCGCGATCGGCATGACCTGTTTCTAGGGTTTCTAGGTATTCAAAACAATGAGCGTGACCGCACATCACCAGATCGACCAGCGGACGGTTATCGACAAGCGGTTTGACTGCTAATTCGACTCGATCGAACACCATTCGTAAATAATGCCGCACCGCTAAAGTCTGACCCTGATGCCATTTAGTCGCTTCGGTCACATACGGGGGATGATGAAAATAAATCATCCGTCCCCGCACGGTTTTATCTTCCCAAGAGGCGACTAATCCACGCTCTAGCCACTCCAATTGCTCGATATCGATCCGCTCGTTCGCCACATTGGGGTCTAATTGTTTTTCCAAATCGCCAATTAATTCTTCAATCTGCTCGACTTTACCAAGTAATTCGTCCAGGGATTCTCGTTCGCCGATTTTCGGTGCTAGATCGTGAGGATCTAGCGTTTGAATGACTTGTAAATGTTCGTCTCGCTCGGCTTGCAATCGATCGAGATCGGCAAGTAATGTCTGACGGTGACGATCGGATTCGATCGGCAGTGGGACATTAAATGTATTAGAATCGAGTGCGAAAAAGTCAATCCCCCCATACCGAAATTGATAATAGCGGTTGGGGAGCCGCGTAAACTTCCCCGACTGGTAATTTAACCCTTTACCCGTCGCTGTCTGGGCGGTGTAGTGTCGTTCTAAGTGCTGCTGGAGTGCCGATTCGGGGATATCTTTGAGATAATCTAAAAAGGCTCTAGCATAAGCATCGCCCTGATAAGAACCATGCCAACCAACATCGAGATCGATCGCATACCGAAAAACTTGCCGCAGGGGACGTAAGATTTGAGACAGTACGCCATACGCGATCGGCAGATCGTAGTAGTCATGATTGCCCAGTACTGGTAAAAATGGGCGATTGAAGACCATCGAGTCATAACTAATTTGGGCGAGGTTCCGATCGCCCCCAACTAATAACTCGCGATAGGGTTTAATAAAATTTTCTGGATACTGTTCGCTCGATCCGACCAGATAAACGACATCGCCTGTATGGAGGATAAATCGCGCATCAACAGCCGACCTCATCATTAGCTCTGCCACACGCCGTTGGGGACTATCGCCCCGGTGTACGCCATTCCCGCTGTCTCCTAGCACGCAAAATGTAAACCCATCATCCGAGTCGATGCGATTGTCTAAAACTAGCTGCGTCCGATCGATCCCCAATCGATCGAATAACGGATGATTCCACCGCAACCGTTCTTGCATTTTGGCAATCTTACGTTCGATACTCGGATCGGCAACTAACTTCATCGGCGATTAATAAGTACTTTTAGATGATGGCATCGTTCTTCAGTATTGACGATCGGTTAATGTTTGTTATCTAGCGATCGATAGATTTCTGCTGTATTTTGGGCGTATCCACGAGTATATGGCGGTGATGCGTAGTCCTTTACCCCACCCCAGCCCTCCCCTTATAAAGCGGATGCGCGC
>NZ_JANPLS010000419.1:0-4488 GCF_031422475.1 Chamaesiphon sp. VAR_48_metabat_403 | reverse complement strand
GGTTTTAGGTTTTAGGAGTAATTGCACATTTACTCCCCGTCCCCCCGTCTCCCCGTCCCCCGTCTCCCTAACGTTCGCCAATCTCGATCGCCAGTTCCATCAATACACCGCCTCGAATCGCACCAATCCTGACTTGTTGACCGATCCGATCGCCCCGATTGAGGAAGGCGCGGACATCGCTAGGATCGGAGATTGCCACCCCATCCCAAGTTACTAAAATATCGCCCAATAATAAACCGCCGTTCTCGGCTGGACTTTGGGGTTCGACATTAATGAGAATGACCCCAGTGCGGACGGTCGAATTAAGAGCCGCAATTAATTGTGACGATAGGCGAACGGGTTGCATTCCCACGCCCAAATAACCCCGTGAGACCCGTCCTTTGGCTTGTAATTGAGTCAATACTCGATCGATGGTTTCTGCTGGAATCGTCAGTGCAGCACCCCGTTGACCTGTAGTATTCATCCCGATCGCCCGCCCCATTGCATCGACTAAAGCCCCCCCAGCAAACCCGCGACCGAGCTTGAGATCGGGACGGATATATAGATCGATCGTCCCCCCGCTCATACTCTGCCATTGACCGCTCAGAACGCTCGCTATCCCCATCGTAGCGCGCAAATCGCCATCGAGACTACGAGCTAACCCTAAGACCAAATTACCCACCTTCAAGGCGGCAGGATCGCTGGCTGTGGGGATGACTGGTAAGCTATCTGCATCGGCGATCGTCAAGGCAGTAATATCGGTAGTCGGATCGCGCCCCAATAGGGTAGCGGCGAAAATGCGCCCGTTCGCGCCGACAATTTGCAGATCTTCATGGCTGGCTAAGGATTCATCGGAGGTGATGACGATCCCTTGTCGCCAATGAATGCCGCTGGGCGCACCCCTTTGTCCGGTATTAATGGCAACTACCGCCGCGCCAGCTCGTTCGACAATCTCGGCGATGCGATCGGAAAATTCTAGTAATGAAGACATTAAATTTATACCAATGGCAATTTGAATGCTTCGATTGTGCCTCACGATCGACACCTGCAACACCACCAAAACGGGGGGATTTTACCCTAGTCAAATGGCTAGTTTCCGGGGAGCGGGGAGTGCGGAGTGCGGAGTGCGGAGAAGGCATGTAAACTAAATGAATAACAGTGTAGAAGGAAGAGTGGGAATGGAGATCGTGCGAGTTCGGTTTGAAGATCTGGCGGAAGTCGCCGAGTTATTCGATCGATATCGGGTTTTCTACAACAAATCGTCAGATCTAGCAGCGGCGCGATCCTTTCTAGAAGAGCGATTAGAGCAAAAAGATTCGACAATATTTATCGCGCGTTCTCAGATGCAAATTGTTGGATTCACACAGCTTTATCCGAGTTTTTCTTCGGTTTCGATGAAAAGAGTCTGGATTTTAAATGATTTATTCATCGATGAAATATACCGCAAACAGGGCATTGCCAAACTATTAATGAATGCAGTCGCAAACTTCGCTAGAGACACAGGTGCGATCCGAATTATCTTATCGACTCAAGTTACCAATCTTCCCGCCCGATCGCTGTATCGATCTTTAGGCTATATTCAAGATGATGCGTTCGATCGATATGCCTTATCTTTATGAATCCTAATGCCGATAAAAATGTGCTCGGTACCGAACTTCAGATTTGCTGTACTTCCCCGATGACGGGATTTTTTCGGACTGGCGTTTGTGTAACTGGCTCGCAAGATCGCGGTACGCATGTAGTTTGCGCGCGGATGACAGCAGAATTTTTGACATTTACTAAATCTCAAGGAAACGATCTGAGTACCCCCGTTCCCGGCTCTAGCTTTCCGGGCTTGAATCCCGGCGATAAATGGTGCTTGTGTGCATCGCGATGGAAACAGGCTCTAGACGCTGGGGTCGCTCCCCCTGTAGACTTAATGGCAACCCACGAGGCTGCGCTTAAATTTGTCTCTTTAGCAGATCTCCAACAACAGGCAATTTCTCTATGAGTGGTGACGTACCTGTCGAAGTCGCGATCGCAATTCTACCCTATGAGGGCAAATTTTTAATGCAATTGCGAGATAATATTCCCACCATTCTCTATCCAGGTTTGTGGGGTTTATTTGGCGGACATATCGAAGCTGGGGAAACTCCAGAAATTGCGGTAGTGCGGGAAGTTTTAGAGGAGATCGGTTATCAAATTGAAGCTCCCCAAAAGTTTGGCTGTTATAATGACGATCGGGTCATCAGGCATGTTTTTTACGCGCCACTGACTGTCAGCATCGATAAACTGGTATTGGGTGAAGGTTGGGATTTTGGGTTTATCTCACCAGCTCAAATTGAGGCGGGTTTTGCTTATTCGGCAATAGCTGAGGAAGAACGTCCGATTGGTGTGGTACATCAGCAAATTACGATCGATTTTATGGAATGGTGGGGTTAGATTGTTGGAGAATTGATACATCGAGATTAACTGGCATTCTTACCTATAATAATAATATTCAAACTAATTAGTGTTAGCGAGAATACTCCGAATGGTTCAGAGATAGCGATGAGTATTGGTAGAAATATCGAAAATAGATAGAGTGGAAAAGTTAAGGACGATCGTTTAGAGCGATCTAATTTTGCTTTAGGATACCAGTTTCGCAAGAGCATTAACAACACAAAACAACTAACTAAAAAAGTGACTGAGGCTTTCCAGATAACCCACCATTCTTCAGTTAAATATATGCCCAGGTTAGAATAACTACCACTTAAATGTCGGGTAACTAGGGAATTATCGATCGTAACCAGCGCAAACCAACCCGTTATTGTTAATGCTATACTCATCACGATCGGCGGTAATGGAAACCGGATCGTTGATAATAATGCATAGAGATATAATAAGCCGATCTCACTTACTGAAACTAAATCTCCAACCCAACCATTGGGTGCAATCGCAGCCATCCGCTCTACAGAAATTATATGCAGTGGTAAGGCTAAAAACACTCCCCAGTAGATTAAAATTGGTACGCCGAGAAGTTTACCTAATAATACTTCGATCGGCTTTATCGGCGCAAGGTTGACAATATCTAAAGTACCACTGCGGATCTCGCGACTAAAATCTGTGGCGATGAGATAGATACCGCCAAATGCTAAACTAAACCAAATTTCTCGACTCAGTATTTCACAGATATTCAGCCACCATAAAGGTGTATTTTGCTGAATCGTTCGATCGACAAGTATGAATGGAAGAGATTGAGCGAATACAGATATCGCTGTCACAATGACGAGATTAGATTTACTGACACGACATTTTAGTTCCCGAACTAGTTGAGGATTCAGATTGCTAATTCGGTCTAAATATCGCTCTAGCATAATTAATTCATAGTTAAATCTAGGCGCGGATTGAATGATTCTAAATCGCGTAGTTTTTGGTAAAGTTCGCGTTCGGCTGGGGCGGGATTTTTAGGAACGACAATTTGAATTTCGAGTAATTGGTCGCCCCGTTTCCCATCATCGCCCGGAAATCCTTTCCCTGCCAGTCGGAGTTTTTGCCCCGGTGCTACACTTTGGGGGAGGCTAATTTTTACCAGTCCATCGAGTGTCGGTACTTCTACAAAGCCGCCTAATACTGCTTCGGCGGGAGTGACGGGAAGTTGACAATAAACATTAATTCCTTCGAGTCTAAAAAACTGGTGCTGTGCGACATTAATCTTGAGATAAAGATCGCCACCTGCGATTCCTTGTCCTTTCAAGCGGATTTTTTGCCCTGGAATCATGCCTGGGGGCATATCTACTTCTAAAGAGCGTCCGTCTTCTTGAATGGTAATCCGTTCGCGTCCGCCCAGATAAGCTTTATCGAGGGGAAGGGTGAGTTCGGCTTCGAGATTTTTAGGGCGTACTGGGGGTGGTGCATCGTTAAAAGTGCCGCGTTCTGGGCGTTCTGATGTTTGGGTGTCACGGGGGGTACGCCGTTCGGTACGGGCGGTTTGAGTGTTCGTTTTAGACGATCTTTCGTTGCTATAATTAGCACTACTAGCTTCTTTTTTCCTACCTAATAAGCGATCGATAAAGGTGTTAAAATCATCGCTAAAATCGTCTTCGTCCGATCGATCTCTCGGTGGATTATTTGTAGTCGGTTTAGTCCGATTTTTGCGCCAAAATCCGGTAAATTTATCATACTGAGATCGCTTGGATCGATCGGATAAAATTTCGTAAGCTTCGCTGATATCTTTAAATTTATCTTCAGCACTTTTATCCCCCGGATTGAGATCTGGATGGTATTTCCGCGCCAGTTGTCGAAACGACTGCTTGATCTCATCAGCGGAAGCATCCCGCTTCACACCCAATAGCTCGTAATAGTTGCGAATATCTTGCATGGAAGGGTTTAGGCTTTTAGGCTTTGGGATCTGAGTAAGGGGGACGGGGGACGGGGGGACGGGGGGACTGGGGGACGGGGGGACTGGGGGACTTTGACAAATAGAGACGTACAAACTTACCCGATACCAAAAAGACTAAACAAGAAACAGACAACCAGAAACACAATAAC
>NZ_JANPLS010000418.1:0-11425 GCF_031422475.1 Chamaesiphon sp. VAR_48_metabat_403 | reverse complement strand
TACCTTTGATGTGCCGATGGTCGGGGATTTGCTTTAATTGTTCTATGAGGATCATTTTGACTAATTTCCTTTGCGAGGTAATTCAGTCTATCCTCATTTTTCTGTCAGTATTTTTCTTTTCTTGTATGAAACCACCCTGCCAACCCCCTTGGAAAGGGGGCTTTAAAGTCCCCCTTTCCAAGGCTACTGTGTATACATAAGTCGGACGGACTTCGTTTTGAGATCTGAATCCCCTCTGTCTTGTCTCGCTAAACCGTCGGGAAACCCCGACGAGCGCGAGCCGCTAACCCCCCTTAAAAAGCTACGGTGTATACACAAGTTGGTTAGACTTCGTTTCGAGATCTGAATCCCCCCTAGCCCCCATTGGAAAGGGGGGAACCGGATCCGGAAGTCCCCCTTTTCAAGGGGGATTTAGCGGCGGTTTTATTCGGGGGGAACCCCCGAATAAAAAACCGACAAGACAGGGGGATTCAAGCCAACTTCGCTTATTTCTAGAGATGTGTATACACGGTAGCTTAAAAAGGGGGGAACCGGACTCTTAGTCCCCCTTAAAAAGGGGGATTTAGGGGGATTTCTAGGGTTTTAGCTTCGATGGTCTAATTCGATCGAACCTAAAACCTAACACCTAAGACCTAATACCTAAAGCCTAAGTCGTAGCTTCACCTTGGTATTTAAGTACGATGCCCCTTTGACCGATAATAAAACCACGATCGGGACTAAAGAATAAAATCTTATAGAGATTTGATGGTACTTCTTCTATAGCCTCATCCTTGAGCCAAGTTTTACCACTATCGGTGCTGACGAGTAAATCGCCACTACCGCCAGAAACCCAGACTTCTCCGGGTGTCCGATAGGCGAGATCTAACAAGCCGAGATTGGTTTTCTGTCCGGGGAAAACTTCATCTTCCCAAACATCAGGTTTTTCGATCGTGTTAAATTGCAATTGTCCGCCGCGAGCGAGCATCCACAACCGACCATCATTAGCAAATCCCATATTAGAAACTCGGCGCGAACTGTTGCGGTTGTGGGGTTCCCAACTATCTTGTCCTGGTGTCCAAGTTGAGTAGAAATTACCTTTAGCCGAGACAGCGACATATTTGCCATCATCAGAACGCGATATTGTCCGGAATACGCCCACGGCTCCGCTAACTAGAGATTTCCAATTTTTGCCAGCATCTTTAGTCAGATAAAGTGCCCCAATATCGGTGGTCATTTCAGCAGAGTCTTGACCTACTGCTTTAATAGTGGCAGGAATCCCTGGTAATTTAGAACTGAGGGCAATCCGTTCCCACGATTTACCAGCATCTTTGGTGTGTAACAGAATCGCGGGTTCGCCCACAATCCAACCATCATCGCCAGCAAAACTAATCGAGGTGAACCGATACTTATCGCTGTCTAATTCTAGTTTGCGATTTTCCCATGTCGTGCCACCATCGTTGGTTTCTAGAATGGCGGCATCGCTACCAACCACCCAGCCATGTTGGGGGTTGCTAGTAAATGTCAGATCTTGAATGTTGGATTCTGTGGGTAACTGAATTGGCTTCCAGGGACTAGTTGCCAAAGGTGGAATGTGACTGCAACTGACGCAAAATATGCCGATCGCCAGTAGTGTAGCAGTTTGTTTGAGAATTCGTTTCAGCAAGTTCATGGATATGGAAATAGTGCGTTGTTGAGTGAAATTTGCGATCGAGTCGCAAGGCTGAGAAATTGAGAAAGTTGAGCCGATGAGGTTTAACCTTCGTCTTTAACCCAATGTGTACAGGCTCAGAAAAATGATAATACCGATCCCCAGTCCGCCATAGATCAATAAGCTTTTTTGTCCGGGAGTCATACCATTGACCCCAAATCCATAACTTTGATTCTCTTTAAAACCATAAGTTGTGGTCGTCCCGATATTTGTAAACGCGCCTTTTTTAGCCCCACAGGATGGACATTTCCAAGTGGCGGGAAGTACGGTAAATGGCGTACCTGCAATAATTTTATTTTTGGGGTCGCCTTTATTCGGATTATAAGTGTAGCCACAGGCACGGCATTCAAATCGATCGTCATCGGTGGTGCCTTCAGCCACTTTGGGTTTGGCTTCTGTCGGCGGTGCTAGCTCGTCGCCGCCGCTAGGAAGATCTCGTTCTAAATCGCTCATAAATTTAATTATAATATTAGCTATTTATTTACATACTGTTACAAATTTTGGCATATTATGTCGAAGTTTACACCTAGTAGGGGCAACTCATGAATTGCCCCTACTAGGTGTAAACGTATGTCCATACAGCATGTAGAGATCTGAGGAAAATGTTCGACTCGATCGATTTCCAGCCTAAGTAGAAGGTTTGGTATATTGTGTTTAAGCGTATTCCTCTCAGATCTAACTCCCCATGTCTATCAAAAAAATCCTCTCGATCGGGTTACTCGCATTCGTCCCGATTTCGATCGCCGCAGAATATTTACATTGGGGAGATCTGACAGTATTTATCACCTCAGCGTTGGCGATCGTGCCCTTGGCAATCTGGTTGAGTACCGCGACGGAGGAAGTAGCCATCGTGACTGGGCCAGCGGTAGGTGGGCTGTTAAACGCCGTATTTGGCAACGCTACAGAATTAATTATTGCTCTAGTCGCACTCAAGGCTGGCTTAATCGATATTGTCAAAGCTAGTATTACAGGAACGATTATTAGTAATCTGCTATTGGCGATGGGATTGTCGATGTTTCTCGGCGGTTTGAAATATAAAGAGCAAGAATTTAAACCGATTGTCGCCCAAGTCAGCGGCTCTTCAATGACGCTAGCGGTAATTGCCATTTTATTACCGACGATGGCGTTTTATGCTGCCGATCGATCCGATACATTTGCCGTTGAAGAACTATCGATCGCCGTGGCAATTATCTTAATTGTAGTGTACGCGATGACCTTACTATTTTCGCTTAAAACTCACAGCTATTTATACGATGTGAGCTTAGTAGAATTAGAAAGCGAAACTACCGAACACAAACCTAACATCAAGCTCTGGTTGGGAATTTTAGTCATCTCGACTTTAGCAGTCGCTTATGAATCAGAAATGTTTGTCGGAGTAGTCGAATCAGCAACTAAGGGCTTAGGTTTGACCCCGCTATTTACTGGCGTAATTTTATTACCATTAGTTGGTGGTGCCGCTGAATACGTTACGGCAGTAGGGGTAGCGATTAAAAATAATATGGATTTATCCGTCTCTGTCGCGATGGGTTCGAGTTTATTAGTAGCATTATTAATGGCTCCAATGTTGGTATTAGTCGGCTACGCGATCGGTCAACCGATGGAATTAAACTTCAATCCATTTGAAGTTGTGGCAGTAGCCATCGCTGTAATTGTCGCTAATTTAATCAGTCTCGACGGTCGATCGAATTGGCTCGAAGGAGCCTTGCTGCTTGCCACTTATACGATCTTGGCAGCAGCTTTCTATTTTCTACCGATTTAGTAAAAATAGTTTGAAATTTTGAGTCGTGATATCCAAAACAGCACTTTTTATTGTTTGAGTAAAATCAAAGATAAGCCATTATACTGAATTAAAATTAAATCGAGCCTTAATGTAGAATTTAAGACTCATTATCATTTGAATCCAACTAAAAATAAGCCATTATACTGAATCGGAATTTTGTTGAAATTGGTAAGTTTGTTGTGTTACTGAATTATCAGCCATAATGAAACTCAACAAACTCGTAAGTTTAGCTATTGGTACAAGCGTTGCACTTGTGGCTGTCGGCACGAACGAAGTGCCCAAAGCAAGTGCGACACTACTAACTTCCTATCAATTCAATGGTAATGGGAATTGGTCGCTTGACGGTGTGGGGAGTAACAACACTCCTGTAGGAAACATTAGTGCTTTTGTCCCCGTCGGCTCCAAGGTTGAAAAAGCTTTTCTTTATAGTAGTAGCAACTTTAACAATAATTCGTTTGTCCCAACTGTTAACTTCGACGGCACTACTATCAGTGGTGCCGCTTGGGCTAATCTTGGTACTACATCAGCGGGTTCTCTCACAGCTTTCCGTGTAGATGTCACCAATCAAGTTGCAGCTAAGATCGGCAGTGGCAGTGCTTCAAATTTTACCTTTTCCGTCTTGAGTGAAAACCCGAATGGCAGCATTGATGGTGAAGCCTTAGCTATTGTTTATAGCAATCCAAATGAGTCAGAAAGAACGATTGCTTTCCTAGATGGTTTTACTAATCCAACGGCTGACACAACCTCTGTGAATTTATCCGATCCGTTGACGAGTACTCAACTCGCAAATCCGAATTTTGAAGCCTTGCTGTCTCTAGGTATTGGTTTTGGTGCAGGGGGCGGTCAATTCTCTACAGTCAATGTTAACGGTGCTCGGTTGACTAGTTCGGCTGGTGGTTTTGATGATGGTGTGCTGGCTAATGGAGCATTGTTAACTATCGGTGGTCTTGGCGATAGTATTGCTAACCCAGCCAATCCCAATAGTAACACCAGCCCTGATGATGAACTGTACTCGCTCAAGTCTTTTCTAGCTGCTGGTAATACGCAAATCAAGATCGATACTACCAATCCATCAAACGATGATAATATCTTTTTTGCGGGTATCAACATTACTGCCAGAGCAGGAGTTAACGCACCACCACCAGCTCCAACAGACGTTCCCGAACCTTTTACGATCGTGGGGACTCTTATCGGCGCGACGGCAGCCTTCAAAATGAGAAAAAGACTTAAAGTCACTAACAAACTGTAGATAGATAAGTTCGATCGCAGCACCAGTAAAATCACCAGGTTATTGACAACTTGGTGATTTTACTGGTGCTTTATGCTGTCTATAAACACTTAAATCGGAGCGCGACAGGCGACAAAGCTAGAGAAATAGCCAAAATTTTAAGTAATATCACCGACACATAATTGCTAAAATTCCAACACCAATCGATCGATCTTCGCTACAAATCGATCGAGTAATACTTAATTATCCAGAGTCCGATCGACAAAAAATCGATCGGCTCAAATTTAGCGATCTCACGATTTCGATCGCCATTAAAACGGCAAAATGCCTTGCCAGTAAAGCTTTTAAAAATTTTCATCAAATATCTACAACGATGTGAATCGTTTTACAAAATGTGGGTACTCTAAGCATACAAACATCTGCAAGGTTGTAAGAGCTTAGGCATCAAGCCACTTCACCAGCCACAAAGCTACCAATTATTGTCTGAGTCTTTTCTATAGTTCTAAATTTTTTCGAGGATATAATTTCTTATGGCAACACAATTCAAAACTGTTTCTAAATTTATCGCTGCTACTGGAGTGCTAGCAGCACTAGGCTCTGTGTCTACCGCTCATGCAGCTACTGTCAGCCGGGTTGATGCAGCTACTTTTGGCCCAGAAGCTGGTCGCATTACATTCTCAGAACTCGGTTTCGCGCCTGGTACTGTCAATCCTGTTTACAATCCAGCTCAATATGGTGGCGGGATCAACGCACCAATCGTTTCTTTTGGTGGTCTCTTTAGCGGACAAACTGTCACTACCGACACTGCCTTCGTCACAGGCAACCCAACTGGTACTTTAGCCTTAACTGGTAACACACGTATTATCGGTCGCGATGATGCTAACCCATCCGCTCCCGTATTATCTGGTGCGCCCACATTCTCTGGCCCAGTAAGTATTTTATTCAGCAGAAATGTATCTGCCGTCGGGATTGATGCAGGTTTCTTCGATCGGATCGGTAGTACTGCAATTACCGCATTCGATCGTAATGGTGTGAATCTGGGTTCGTTGTCCAATGCAGCTACTGGAATTGAGTTCCTCGGATTAGTAACTGACGATGGTAGCAACCAAATCGCTGGCTTACAGTTCTCTTCGCTGAGTGCAGATGCTTCGGGATTTGCGATCGACAACGTAAGATTTAACGCTGCTGTGAATAGCCCTGTTGAAGAAGTTCCCGAACCTTTCACGATCGTCGGTACCATTATTGGCGGTTCTGCTGCGATGCGGATGAGAAAGAAACTCAAAGCTAACGACAAAGTATAGACTGATTCGATTTCAAAAACACCAGATAAGTTTGATAACTTCAGCAATGATGTCAATAACTTATCTTTGTGTTTAGATATTTCCCTCCTGTTAAACCAAAAACCAAACTATCCTATCTGAAACAAGAGATTTACCCAATGAAACTAAACAGACTTGTCAGTCTAGCTCTAGGCTCAGGTGTAGCACTAGTGGCGATCGGAGCCAGCAATGTACCCAAAGCAAATGCCACACTACTAACCTCCTATCAATTCAACGGAAACGGTAATTGGTCGCTCGATGGTGTTGGTGGTAATAATAGTCCAGTTGGAAATATTGATGCGTTCGTGCCATTAGGATCTACCATCCAGAGAGCTTTCCTTTATAGCTCGCTACAAGGTAGCTCATCTGCTCCTACTGTCAATTTTGATGGAACTACTTACAGTGGTGCCGCATGGACGAGCCTGGGTACTACCTCATCATCTAGCCTGACTGCTTTCCGCACAGATGTAACCGCACAGGTGGCAGCAAGAGTGGGAAATGGCAGTGCTTCAAACTTCGTTTTTTCTGTTTTGAGTGAAATCCCTAATAACGGTGTTGATGGCGAAGCATTAGCAATTGTTTATAGTAATCCGAATGAGGCAGAAAGAACCATCGCCTTCTTGGATGGCTTTACAAATCCAGCCGGAGATACAACATCTGTCAATTTATCCGACCCGTTAACGAGTACTCAACTCGCAAATCCGAGTTTTGAGGCTTTACTGTCTCTAGGCATTGGTTTTAGTGCAGGGGGCAGTCAATTCTCCACAGTTAATGTTAACGGTACTCGGTTGACTAATTCGGCTGGTGGTTTTGATGATGGTGCGCTTTCCAATGGCGCATTATTAACTATCGGTGGCCTTGGCGATAATATTAGTAACCCAACCAATCCCAATAGTAGCACCAGCCCTGATGACGAACTGTACTCGATTAAATCATTGCTAGCTGCTGGCAATACCCAAATCCGGATCGACACCACCAATCCATCCAACGACGATAACATCTTTTTTGCTGGTATCAACATTACTGCCAGAGCGGGAGTTAACGCACCGCCACCACCACCAGTTGAGCCACCATTACCAACCGATCCAACATCTACATCACCAACAACAGATGTTCCCGAACCTTTCACGATCGTCGGTACCATTATTGGCGGTGCTGCTGCGATGCGGATGAGAAAGAAACTAAAATCTAACGACAAAGTATAGATTACTTAGTCGAGCGATCGAATACCAGACAAATTTGCGGACTTCAGTAATGATGCCAAGAATTTGTCTGGTTTTGTCATTTGAGGCTAAATCCGCCATTCCCGATTTAACTTTGTCTGCGCTGAAGAATAATTAGGTGTTTGCCGACGACGGGGCTACGAGCGATCGAGATTCCTTGACTGTCTTGGATTTCTAGTTTGGTAAAATGATTCGCCTGGGCTTGAAGCCACATGCGATCGGTCAAAGAATTTTGTTGCTGTTCGTCGATCGTATACCAAAGTGTTTCGAGCTGTACGATCAGTCGATCGCGGGTGAGATCGACCCCGATCGATTTAACGATACGATCTGGATATTGACTGGTAATTTCTGTTAATTGGTGTTGGATGGCTTCGACAAAAGCGCGATCGGGATCGATGGGGGGAGTCGCTGGGATCGCGGGAGCTAAAGCTGGTGATGTGGCTGTTGGTGTGGCGATTGGCACGGTTGGTGTCTTGGCAACCGAAGGTGCGATCGTGGGGACGAAAAAGCCATCTACAAACCAAATTCCGATGGTGACGATCGCGACGACAATGGCAGTTAAAATCGCGTTAGAGAACTGGCGAATAGGTGGGGGTAAAAGTTGTCGAAACTTTGCTAGTAGTCCAGTCCAGAAGCTTCTGAGTGAGTTAGACGCGCTCTTTTTATCTCCGCGATCGGGTGGGGTCGGATCGATATTGAGGTTACCACTAGGCGCAACGCTAGATTCGCTAGGTGTATCGGTATCGTCATCCCAGATATCTTCGCCAAGCGATACTGGGGGGGCATTTTTACTGCGGCGCGCTTCTTGAATGGTACTATTTTTGACTGTTGCTGCGGGTAGAGCTTCATCCCAGTCATCGAGATCTGAAGTCGTGAATCTTTTTGGAGTCGGTGCTACTGGGGCGATTGGTTGAGCGTAGGCAACTTGGCGATCGAAGCGTGGCACGATCGGATTATTCTCATTGCTGTCTATTTCGGCATCATCCCAATTTGTCTCTTCATCGTCGGTATTGAAACTAGAAATCGGAAAATCTCGCTCTTCTGGGGTAGAACTTTCCCAATCGCGGCGGGTAGCGGTCGATCGATCGTCCATGTCCGATCGCGATCTCTGACGCTGCTGTCGTAAATTTTCGCTAGAATCTGTGGGCGGGGGTGAGGTTTTTTTCCCAAACCGTCCGAATAATCCTTGCATTAGTTTTCCTGTCCTCGATCGGGGTGCCATTTCGGTTAGGATAATTGTCACTTCTCTCTAATTTATCATCTTTATTCGATCGACTCCTGACAAATAACCAAAATTTATGAGTACTAACCGCCGTCAATTTTTAGTTGTAGCTGGCTTGACTGGATTCGGGCTGGCTGGAGCTGGTAAACTGCTATCCGAACGGGTCAATTCTGCTGATGATGAAAAAGCTGCTGGCACAAGTGCGGGAAAAGAGAACTTAGCGGCTGCGGTAGTCATTCCCAAGACGAAGTTATTACAGCGATTTGCCGTCATTGCCGATACTGGTAGTAGTACCAAAAATCAATATGCAGTCGGACGGGCGATGACTGAGTACCACAAACAGCATCCGTTCGATACGGTGGTGATGGTGGGGGATAATATTTATAACAATGGTGAAATCTCGAAAATTAAAGCAGCTTTTGAAATTCCCTATGCAGATTTACTTCAGCGGAAAGTTAAATTTTATGCAGCTTTAGGCAACCACGACGTGCGAACGGATAATGGCGATCGTCAAGTTGAGTATGCCCAGTTTAATATGCAGGGCAAACACTACTATACTCACGGGAGGGGGGACGTTCAGTTTTTTGTCTTAGAAACTAGTTCGATCGTCGATCCGCAATCGCCGACTAGAGCCAAACAATTAGAGTGGCTCGATCGAGAATTAACAGCGAGTAAAGCTAAGTGGAAGATCGTCTACGGACACCATAATCTTTATTCAGCCGGAAGATATCCCGATAATGCGGTGATGAAAAAAGATGTCGCCCCGATCTTGAAAAAACACAAGGTGCGATTGTGGATTAACGGTCACGATCATAATTATCAACGCTGGGCACCGATCGACGGAACTACTTATTTGGTTTGCGGTGGTGGTGGGGCAACTTTATATCCAATTTTGCAACCAGATCGCGCCGCATTCGCTCAAAGCGTCCACAGTTTTGGCATTGTCGAAGTTTATCAAGACCAAATTCTGTTAACTGGAATCGATAGCACTGGGAAGATTATCGATCGTGGTTTAGTAAATCTAACTTAGTACGATCTCATGAAAAATCCCCTCCTCGGAGGGGTGCCCAACGGGCGGGGTGGGTAGATCTCTGCCGAAGCCAACCAGATCCGACTGCCTGACGATCGCAATCGATACCCTAAAGCTAACAATTAAAAGAGGGAGATCGGTATATGGCGAATATCCACCCACCCCGCCCTACGGGCACCCCTCCGAGGAGGGGATTTTTTCGATCGAATCGCACGCGATCGATACCGATGTTCGGCGGCAATGGTACCCGCGATCGGCTACAATTATTCATAGATATTTACAAAGATTAGTAAATTTCCACCGTCTGCATTAGACCGTATTAGAGTTCTAACTCCACAATTTATGAGCATTCCCATTCGTAACGTAGCCATCATCGCGCACGTAGACCACGGCAAAACCACCCTTGTTGACGCACTTTTAAAACAATCCGGTGTTTTCCGCGAAGGGGAGGAAGTGCCGATTTGTGTGATGGACTCCAACGACATCGAGCGCGAGCGTGGAATCACAATTTTATCGAAAAATACTGCCGTCAAGTATAAAGAGACATTAATTAATATTATCGATACTCCCGGACACGCCGACTTCGGTGGTGAAGTCGAGCGGGTATTGGGCATGGTAGACGGTTGTATTTTGATTGTCGATGCGAATGAAGGGCCGATGCCTCAAACTCGCTTCGTACTTAAAAAAGCCCTAGAGAAAGGGTTGCGCCCGATTGTGGTAGTCAATAAGATCGATCGCGAACTAGCATCACCCCATGTCGCAGTGGATAAAGTGCTAGACTTATTCCTCGAACTCGGTGCGGATGACGACCAGTGCGATTTCCCGCATTTATTTGCATCGGGGATGGCTGGCTATGCCCAGAACGATATGGAAACTAAAGGTACCGACATGGTACCGATGTTTGAGGCGATCTTGCGCCACGTTCCACCCCCAGTCGGTGACTCTGAAAAGCCCTTGCAACTGCAAGTTACCACCCTAGATTATTCCGATTATTTAGGTCGGATTGTGATTGGTAAAATCCACAACGGTACCATCACGATGGGTCAGCAAGCTGCGCTGATTAAAGAAGATGGTTCGATCGTCAAAACCCGAATTACCAAGCTTCTAGGCTTCGATGGCTTGAAGCGGGTCGAAATTCCGAGTGCGACTGCGGGTAACATCGTGGCGGTAACTGGATTTGCCGATGCCAATATCGGGGAAACGATTACCTGTCCTAGCGAGCCGATGGCTCTACCCATGATTAAAGTAGACGAACCTACTTTGCAGATGACTTTCTGCGTGAATGACTCGCCGTTTGCAGGTACCGAAGGCAAAAACGTCACCTCGCGCCAAGTTCGAGATCGGTTATTCCGCGAGTTAGAAACTAACGTCGCCCTGCGCGTTGAAGAAACCGATGAAGCCGATAAATTTGCAGTAGCTGGACGTGGGGAACTTCACCTGGGTATTCTGATTGAGAATATGCGTCGGGAAGGATTTGAATTCCAAGTATCCCAGCCGCAAGTAATTTACCGCGAAGTTGGCGGTCAAAAATGCGAACCATTTGAATTGCTCGCACTAGATGTCCCCGAAGAAGCTGTCGGTAGCTGCATCGAACGTCTCGGTCAGCGCAAGGGTGAAATGCAGGATATGGTGGTAGGAGTGAACGGACGTTCTAACCTAGAATTCGTCGTTCCCGCCCGTGGTTTGATTGGTTTCCGAGGTGAATTCATGCGGATGACTCGCGGTGCGGGGATTATGAATCACAGTTTCCTCGAATATCGTCCAGCTTGTGGTGATATCTCGGCTCGGCGGAATGGTGTACTGATTTCCTTTGAGGAAGGTACTGCTACTGACTACGCGCTGATGGGCGCAGAAGATCGCGGTACATTCTTTATCAAACCTGGTACTAAGGTCTATAAAGGAATGATTGTCGGCGAAAACAATCGCCCTCAGGATC